>NZ_JBRCEP010000082.1:0-21921 GCF_053491055.1 Gloeomargarita sp. | reverse complement strand
TGCGGGTTTCGCTGGTTGTTGCTAAATGTCCAACCAGCCAATGATCAATCATCAATCTGTTGAAAATAATCGTCCGTTGCGTGGGGCGAAATATCGCCTCCTTCGGCAAGATTCCACGTCTCGCCCACTCCTTGAGAGTATGCCGGGGGATTCCTGTGTAACACGCCAGGTTTTTGTAACCCCGGATCAAGTTGTCGTTTTGCATTTTTGGTTAGCCGTTTTAGTACAAAGCCAATCTAACCCCGCCCCCATGGGCGATTAGCACCTTTTAGAGGTTTTCGTGGTTTTGTAACAAAACTTTACTTACCGGTTCGTTTTTTCTTTGGGCGGCCTGAAGGGATGGAGAGATAGCCGTTTTCGAGCTTCACCATCTGCCAGTGTTTATGGGCTTGCATTTTGGCGTGAAACCGTTTTGTTTCATTCAAGTATTTTTGCCAGTACGGGTGAAATTCCGGATCGTCCTTGCAGAGTAAAACCGCCTGACTTTCCAGTAAATCTAAGTACCCTATATTTTCTTTCCTAACTATTTTTAACGTGTTTGTGAGTTTCAAGTTATCACACCTATCCTTCATGTAATGATAGGCACTGGTTTTCCCCTTCACGTTGCCATCCAAAAGATTATTTAGAGATTTTCTGAAGTCGTTTAATTCAATATAAAAAAGCCACCGGAGGGGATATAAACCCTTTTCTTGTGCATCTGCTGAGCGTGGGTACACTTCAAGGATTAAACGATACCTAGCCATGATTAATTCGGCTATGGGCTTATGGCTAACATAAAACGGATCAAACGTTAATTCCGATAAATCCCTATTATCACCCGTCATGTAATAATGAAGCCATTTATGGGTAACAAGGTGCCGTTTCCGTTGCAATTTTAGGAAGTCTAAGGCTCCGGGGATACCCTCAAATGCCTCATCTGCTTTTTGTACTTGATAATCAATCATTACAACAAAATCGGGGATATAGGCGTATGCCCCCACAAACACATGAGGGGTTACGGCTTCCGCTGGTGTGTTGGAATCCCACACAAAACCTTTTGGGAGCTTGTCTACCTCAAAATATCTTTCCCGTTTTTTATTTTCCATAATCAGGCATCTGCACCCTGCTCACCAAGTGCCCGTAGGTTTGCGATACCATCCGTAGGGAACTATGCCCCGCCACCGCCGCCGCCTGAGCCAATGAACCGGTGGATTCCACAATGTGCGATAGTGCCGTATGTCTGGCAATATAGGGCGGTCTGTAAGGTATGCCCGCCTTCTGGCAAATGCTACGCCAACATCTTTGACTGAAATTATGATCATCAATCGCCCGCCCGGTGGGACTGGTGAACACCAACTCATCAGGTGATTTAGGTTGGCATTCCTTAAACCGCCCCTGCATCAATGCGTACACTGAATCAGTCATGGGCAATACCCGGACATTGCCGGTTTTGGTGGCTTTACGTTTTCTGGCATAACCGGCGGTTCTACCGTCATCCCCCCTGCTCAAACTTTCAGCTATCGTAATCATCCGGCGGTTAAAGTCTATGGCACCCCACCTAAGCCCGATCAACTCACTTGGGCGACAACCAAGGTGAAAAAGGCAGTAGGCAAAGTCGTGATAGCTGAAGTAATGCGGGTCGGTCTTAATGGTTGCCAGAAACCGGGTGACTTCATCAGCGGTAAACGGGTTATCCCGCCTAGGGGCACATTGAATTTTAGCGGGTTTCAGTTTTTCAAAATGATTAGCTTGCCAATGCCCCTGCTCCACACACCAGCGACCAAAGGCTCTTAGGATACATAGATTGGTGTTGGCGGTCGTGGGGGATTGGCGGCTACGCAGATATTCAATAAATGCCCTAGCGGTATCCACATCAGTTATTTGCCCACCCCAACGGATCAGATTGTTGCGTAGCGGTTTGAAACGCCCCGCTATGCTCACCCCGGCTATCCCTTCTTGTTGCCGGTGCAAGGTGTACTTTTCCCATAGCTCACCGGTGGCTAAAAATTGGCTAAAAGGTTTGTCATCCGGTTTAGCCACTTTTGGGCGGTACGCTTCTAGGGTGGCGTCAAAGTGTCCCGCCACAAGATCAGCTTCTATCTTTGCCGCCACCGCCTGCGCTAGCCGTAGCTTGCCATGCCCTAAACTCAATGTGTACCGCCGCCCCTGGTAGCTCCAACGCAAAGCATACAGCCCGTTAACCTGCCAGATACCGGGCTTCCCCTTGCGCCCATCCTCCACCCTCACCCACTCAACTCTAGCCATATCGTTTAGCCAATTTTTAGCCAGTTTTGCCACTTCCAATATACACTAACTGCACCTAAACTGACACTAACTTAGACTATGTGTACTAATGGGGTAACGGTGGAATGTGGTGTCTGGCGGGGGATATGGGCTTGGAATGCCTATGGAGCTAAGCGGACTCGAACCGCTGACCCCCTCAATGCCATTGAGGTGCTCTACCAACTGAGCTATAGCCCCCCAAAAACGCACCTTTTATTATGACATATTCGGGGTGGCCGCTTAAGACTTGGACAGTTGCCGCCGCTGGCGAAACCAGTTTTGCAAAAGCGCTTGGCATTCCGCCGCTAAAATGCCGCCGATCACCGGAAACCGATGGTTGGAGGCCGGACTGGTGGGAATCTGGAGCACACTGGCAATCGCCCCGGCTTTGGGGTCGCTCGCCCCATAGACCAGCGCTCCAATCCGGGCATTCACCAAAGCACCGGCACACATGACACAGGGTTCCAGCGTGACATACAACGTACAGTCGGTGAGATACCAGGTCCCCAAAGCCATCCCCGCTTGCCGTAGCGCCAGAATCTCCGCATGGGCGGTGGGGTCATGGGTACGCTGGCGCTGGTTTTCTGCTTGGGCAAGGCACCGGCCCCGACTATCTACGACCACTGCCCCGACCGGCACATCCCCCGCTTGCCCTGCCTGTTGTGCCAGCGCCAATGCCAGTCGCATCCAGTCCTCGTGGGTTGCCAAAAGCCACCTAAACAGGGGTCAGTTGCGCCACCTTCTCACCCAACGACTGCATGAGCGCCGTGAAGGGTTCAATAAATTTCTGAATTCCCTCTTCCAGGAGCTCGGCCATCACCTGGTCGAGGTCAATGCCCAAGGCCTGCACCTGCGCCAACACCTGCTCGGCTTGGTCGAAGCCATCCCGCAAGTGGTCGCTGATGCGGCAATGATCCGCACAGGCTTCGATGGTTTCCGGCGGCAACGTATTGACCGTGTTGGCCCCCACCAGTTCTTCCACGTACATCACATCGCTGTACTGGGGATTTTTGGTGCTGGTACTGGCCCACAACAGCCGTTGCACCTTGGCCCCGTGGGCGGCCAACGCTTGCCAGCGGGGGTGTTGGAGAATTTCCTGGAACCGCTCGTAGGCCACTTTGGCATTGGCAATAGCCACTTTCCCCAACAAGGCCTTGGCCGCCTCCGTCCCGATGGCCGTTAGGAGTTTGTCCACCTTGGTATCGATCCGACTCAGGAAAAAGCTGGCCACCGAGGCAACCCGGTCAATAGGTTCTCCCTTGGCAACCCGCGCCTCCAACCCCCGGATGTAGGCCCAGGCCGTATCCACATAGCTTTGCACGCTAAACAACAACGTGACGTTCACATTCACCCCGGCGGCAATCACCCGCTCGACCGCCACCAACCCTTCGGGCGTGCCGGGAATTTTGATCATCAGGTTGGGCCGGTTGAGGGTCTGGTAGTACCGCAAGGCTTCCCGCACCGTCCCTTCCGTATCCCGCGCCAATTGCGGGGGTACTTCCAAACTCACATACCCGTCTAACCCCTGGGTGGCCTCATAAATGGGCCGAAAAATATCGCAGGCATCCTGAATGTCCTTGAATACGAGCGATTCGTAAATCTGGGTCACCGATAAACCCGCTTTGGCCCCGGCAATAATGTCGGCATCGTAAATTTCATTCCCGGCAATGGCTTTGGTAAAAATGGCTGGGTTGGAGGTAATGCCGCGAATGCCCCGCGTATCAATCAGCCGCTGCAACTCGCCCGAAACAATCAAATTGCGACTCAGATTGTCCATCCAAATACTCTGGCCGTAGCGGGCAATCTCAAACAGGGGATTGGCCACAGTCATACGTCTTCCCTCCTGGGCAGCTCTTACTTCCTATTGTTGCCCACCCACACCCCCCCTCCCCCCAGATTTAAGACCAACTATAGGTTTCCCCACACCCTTGACACATGAATTTATGTTCATATATGATGATGGTGTTGGGTTTTGGGAGGAAGTGTATGGTGAAGTGTGATTGTGCGGCCTGTATTTGTCAGGTGGACCCGGCGACGGCGATTCGGGTAGGGGACAAGGTGTATTGCAGTCCGGCCTGTGCCGAGGGGCATCCCCAGGGGCCGGGGTGTGGGCATGCAGGCTGTCCCTGTTAGGGAGGCGTGGGGCAGGGGTGAGCGGCAATCATCCTTGCCCGGAGCAGCCCCTAGGGCATGGCATTAAAAAAGCAAATGTATCAGGTCGCGAGCGATGTTGCGACCGGCGCGGTGGTCGCTGGGAGTTTTGGCGAAAGAAAAAGTGTATCGCTGATCGTTGTGCCAAGTAATTTTATAGTGATGGCCTTTATTGAGGGAAAAACCAAGTTCGCTTAGGTTTCTTTCCAACGTTCTGGTCATCCCGTCGTAGTTGTTGAAAAGCTCATAGATCTGGGCGCGCATTTGCTCAGAATGCCCCCGGCAAGGATTACAGTCTAAAAGAGATTTCAATAAGTCGCGGCGGCGTCTATAAGAGTTTGGATCGTTGGGAAGCCGGTTCAGTTCTTCCGTCAAAAGACGCAAGACCAGTTCATAGATTTCATCAGGGTAAAAGTCCATCTCATTGGTATATAGCGTGAGGCAATGGCGGTGGTGGGTTGTGGGGGCGGCTGGGCGCTGATGGTAAAACCATTGCCCTGGCAACTGCATATGCTCCTGCTGCAGTGAGTGGTATTGCTCTTGTAACTGAAGGTACTCCTGCCGCAGGGCATCATATTGCTCTTGCAACTGTATATGCTCCTGGCGCAAGGCATCATTTCTTTGTTCCAGATAGTTGCGCGAGGAGGTGAGTGTCTGATTTTCCTGCTGTAGTTGCGCTACCTGTTGCTGTAGTTGTGATGCTTTTTCCTGGTAAGTGGTAAGCGATGCTTCCTGTTGCTGCAGCAAAGCATTGTGCTCCTGCTGTAGCTTGGCTAATTCTTGGTGCAATTGTTGATTTTCTTGCTCTAATTCTTGCAAGTGTTGCTGAAGTTGCTGATGTTCTGATTCTAGTTCCCGTAAGTATTGCTGTTTTTCCTGATATTTTCTCGTCAGTTGTTCATGCGTTTGATCCAGCGCCTGATAACTTTGTCGCGCTTGGGTTAAACGTTGTTTCCAATAGGTGAGAGAATATTGTTGACGCTTGTGATGCAGCCAGGCTAGGGTGAGCATCCCCACCAATAGCCCCCACACAAAAGACATCATGCTACGAGACCATGATTTTTCCATAATTTTTTCCATAATATAGATAATTCTTTGCCGGCGTTGCCAGCGATGTCGTTGCCCACTACTTTGGCCGGCGCGATTGCCCAAGCGCAAACAGCGACCCAAACGGCATTGGCTCAGGGTGAAACCCGTCTGTTGGTGGAATTGTGGCTCCCGGAGGTGAAACCCCTGCCTTTGGTGCGGGATTTTTTGCAGGGGTTTACGCAGTGGGGACAGTCCGGGCGGGTGGTGTTTGCCGATGCGGGCGGGGCGGCCCTGGCGCGGCGGGATTGGGGGGAGGTGCCTTGGCGGGTGGAAACCCTGCGGGAACCCCATCAGGCGGGGGATCAAGGGGTGGTGGTCGTGGCGCCGGACCCAGCGGTGGTAACGCAGGTGCGGACGTTGGTAGAAACGGCGGCTTGTCCGGTGATTTTGTTCAACCCGCGTCTGGAGGATGCGGGGACGGTGGGCATTGGCTATGCGGGACGGCGCCTGCGGCAGGAATTTCTGCAAACCCTGGTGACTGCCTACCATCTGCGCCCCGTAGCAGGGGGTGCCATCCTGCGCATGTACCCCCAACCTTGGCAGATTTGGCAGGAAACTCCGGCAGGAACGCACACCTTGGCGGGGGAATTGCCGCAGGCTCCGGACGGGGAAACCCTTGCCCAGATGCTCAACCCACCGCCGGGCAGTTTTTGGCGGGGGTTGGGACGGCTGCTGCGGGCACTGCGGGCTTAGTCTTCCCGGATTTGCTCCGCTTCCGGGCAGTCATCGGACACCAGTGGTTCGGAGTTGCCGCGGGGTACGGAAGCCAGTTTCTGGGTGATCGCCCCGATGCTGTCAATGCGGACCAGTTCTTCCCAGGCGCAGGTCTCGTCTTCCTCTTCGGTTTCGTACCGCAGCGTGACTAAATCCCCCTCAATGTCAACGATACGCGCCCGCTCGATGACCCGTTGTTGGTCTTTGAGATAAACCCACACTTCCCGACCGTCGCAACAGAGTTGATAAAGCTTGCGGTGCAACATCGGCGGTCTCCTTACGCGAAACGGTGATGACCCAAAAAAACCTGGTTGGATGCCCACAGGTTTCTCACATTCTCTAATATGGTGATTATTCTAACAATAGTTTTGGGTCACTGAATGATGCAGCCACGGGCGGTGGTGTTGCTCTCTGGGGGGCTGGACTCGGCGACGGTGTTGTATCAGGCGCGGGCAGCGGGGTACACCTGCTATGCCCTCTCGTTTGACTACGACCAGCGGCATCGGCGGGAATTGCAGTCGGCGCAGGCCATTGCCCAACGGGCGGGGGTGGCGGCCCACGAAATCATCCCCCTGGACTTGGGGCGGTGGGGCGGCTCAGCCTTGACGCAACGGGATCAGGAGTTGCCCCGCCATCGGCACCCGGCCCAAATGCGCCAGGGAATTCCCAGCACCTATGTCCCGGCTCGGAATACGATTTTTCTGAGCATGGCGCTGGCCTGGGCGGAAGTGTTGGGGGCAGAACGGGTCTATCTGGGGGCCAACGCCCTAGATTACTCGGGCTACCCGGACTGTCGGGAGGACTACCTCGCGGCCATGCAGACGGTGTACACCCTGGGCACGAAACAGGGACGCGAAGGACGCCCGATTCAGTTGACGGCGCCGCTGCTGCATCTTGCCAAGCGGGACATCATCCGGCTGGGGCAGGAATTGGGGGTTCCCTGGGAGCTCACCTGGTCCTGTTACCAAGGGGAAGAAGTGGCCTGTGGGGTGTGTGATAGTTGCATCTTGCGGCGTGAGGGGTTCCGGCAAGCGGGGATTCCCGACCCTTTGCCCTATGCGGTGACCTAAATGTTCAACCGCTGGTAGATGGTTTCTAAATGGCGCAGATGGGATTGGGGGTCAAAACAGGCGGCAATGGCTTCCGGGGATAAATAGCGGCGAATGGTGGTATCCTGTTCCACCAGGGCGCGAAAATTGCCGTCTTCGCGATTCCAAGCCTGATGCGCCAGCCGTTGCACTAGGGCATAGGCCTCGTCCCGCAGCATTCCCCGTTCCACCAAAGCCAAAAGGACTTGTTGGCTAAAAATGACCCCGCCGTAGCGGTATAAATTGCGGCGCATATTCTCGGGATACACCTGCAACGTCTGCACCAAGTCCGTCAATTCCACCAGCATAAAATGGGCCACAATACTCGCATCCCCCAGGGTCACCCGCTCGACCGCGCTGTGGGAAATATCCCGCTCGTGCCAGAGGGCGACATTTTCTAAACCGGCCAGCGCATACCCCCGCAACAAGCGGGCCAAACCGGTCAACCGCTCCGAGCGAATGGGATTGCGTTTGTGGGGCATGGCGGAGGAACCCTTTTGCCCCGGCGCAAAAAACTCCTCCACCTCCAGCACCTCGGTCCGTTGCAGGTGGCGGATTTCCAGGGCAAACCGCTCCAAGGAGGCCCCCAGCAGTGCCAACCCCTGCAAATACTCCGCATGGCGGTCCCGGCTGATGACCTGGGTCGAGGCGCAATCGGGGGTCAACCCCAACCGCTGACAGGCCAACGCCTCCACCCTGGGGTCCAGGTGGGCATAGGTCCCCACCGCGCCGGAGATTTTCCCCACCGCAACCTGGCTGCGTAACCGGGTCAACCGTTCCCGTTGCCGCAACAACTCCGCCAACCAGCCCGCCAACTTGAACCCAAAGGTAATCGGTTCGGCGTGGACTCCGTGCGAACGCCCCACCATCACCGTGTCCCGATGCCGTTGCGCCTGCGCCCGCACCACCTGGATCAGCCGTTCGAGTTCACCCAAAATCACTTCCAAACTGGCGACCAACTGCAAGGCCAACCCCGTATCAATGACATCGGAACTGGTCAACCCCAAATGCACGTAGCGTCCCGCATCGCCCAGGGATTCATTCAAATTGGTCAGAAAAGCGATCACATCGTGGCGCACCGTCTGTTCGATGGCCTGGATGCGTTGCGGGTCAAACCGGGCCTTTTGGCGAATTTCCTGCATCACCGCCTCAGGAATCCGCCCCAAGGTGGTTTGCGCCTCGCACACCGCCAATTCCACCTGCAACCAGGTGTGAAATTTGTGGGCATCCGTCCACAGTTCGCCCATCGCGGGCAGGGTATAACGTTCGATCACCGAGAGTCTTCCAGCACAGCAGTTCTATCCTAAGCCCCTTTGTGCGCCCCATCACCGTCTGGCCTAGCGGAGCCTCACCATGTCTGACGGCGCCCTCGGTTACTCTTAGAGATAGATAAGCCTTGGGAACCTCCCCAAATCCTAGCGCTTCGTACCTTATGGAGCAGTCCCAAGCTTTTGTGATGATCCCATTGCTTTTAGGAGTATTGCCATCATGGCTCGCTTTGCTTCAGCGTTGACCGCTGTGACCCTGGCGGTGACCTTGGTTGCCACCCCTGCCCAAGCCAACCCCCTGGAAAGCTGGGCTGCGCGCCTATTGGAATGGGGGAAAAGACGATCCACCCCCCCGGTTGCCCCCGTCACCGGGTTTGTGCCTCCCGCCACCGGTTTACCCAGCAACCGAGAAGGGGGCGCCGCCCGGGGTACCGTCTGTCCGGTGGGGAATCAACGGTTAACTGCCCTGTTACCCAGCACCGGTCTGGGCTTGACCGTCAGCGCCCGCCCCAGCCTGTTTTTCTACCTGCCGCCCACCGAAGGCCGGAGCATCGAATTTAGCCTGTGGGACGCCCGCGGGGCCGAACTCTACCAAAGCACCACCAAAGTCAACCGCTCCGGGATTGTGCGGTTTGACTTACCGAGCAACGCCCCGGAACTGGTGGTGGGACAGACCTACCAGTGGCATCTGGCGTTAATCTGTGACCCGAAAGACCGTAGCGCCGATATGTACGTACAGGGCTGGGTACAACGGGTGGCGCTGCCCGACGCCCTCCAACAACAACTGCAACGGGCGCCCCGCTCGGAACATCCCTACATCTATGCCAATGCCGGTCTGTGGCACGAAACCCTGGCGACCTTGGCCGAACTGCGGCAAGCCCAACCCAACAACCCTGATCTCCGGACCGACTGGCTGCTGCTGTTGCAACTGGAAGGGTTAGACAAGGTGGCGCAAGAACCCCTGGCCGGTAGCCTCTAGGTTCGCCCCACTTCCCATGCCGCTGGCTGGAACGATAGGGACAGGGTTTGCCCTCTGTCCCCTATTTTTTTCGGCATGATCACGGGTTTACACCCTACCCGGTTCCGTAAAATTTCTGTAGTTAACCGATGGCGGGGGTGGGCGGCGAGCAAGCCATGAGCCATTGCCACTGGGGTTAAGCAAGCATTTTCTTAAAATTTACTGCAATTGGCTGTACATGAACGAGTCGGGAAGCCAGAAAAGACGGGGTAGATAGGCGGTGGCCGTACATATAAGAAAAAATAATCAATTCCCCTGATCGATGGATGGGACGGGTTGGGTACTTTATCACTGGGGCAAGTAAAGCCCACCCATCAAATCAGTTGATTAGGAGTACATCTATGGCCGCGAATTTGAAAGTCAAACTGTTGCAACACTTGGCGAAGAAGAATGCCAACAAGGGGTTCACCCTGGTGGAACTGCTGGTGGTGGTGGTGATCATCGGGATTCTGGCGGCGATTGCGTTGCCTTCCTTCCTGGCGCAAACCGCCAAGGCCAAGCAAGCCGAAGCCCGCAGCACCTTGGGTTCCTGGGCGAAGGCGCAAAAAGCGTTCCGCACGGATCACAGTGCCTTCTCCTCCTCGTGGGATGACCTGGCTTTGGGGGTTCCCACAGAAACCAAAAACTACACCTACTCGCAAGATGGGGGTGGGACTGAGGCTTCTGTTACTGCACTTGGCACCAGCCGCTCTGAAGACCTGAAGAGCTACGCTGCAGGCGTGTTTGTGTCGAATAGGACCGTTACTGTCGGCGATACGAGCGAAGTGGCGGTGGATATGCCCGATATTCTCTGCGAGGCGGTGAATCCTGGTACGGACGAGCTTAATCCGCCTGAGTCAGCCGATGCCTGCCCAGACGGTTCGGTCAACATCCGCATTGGCCAGTCCAGTGGCGATGATCAATAACCCCCCAGGTGGTAACGGAAATGGGTAATTCAACTTTCCTAGCATAGGTCGGTGGGGGCGGTCGTTGGGCCGCTCCTTTTTTATTAACCCCAAAAAGCACATGCCGGAGCAGTTCTTAACCACTCCGGCATTGGTTTCAGCTTGTGCTAGGCAAGCGGTTGCCCATCCAGACGGCGGATGGCGACGACTGCAGGTTTGGGCGGGGCATTGGGTGTACCGGCAGGCCAGTTGGAGCCGATGGGCACGACCCGTTCCTGGATAAACCGCTCGCCGTCTAGGGTTTGCATCCGTATCTCCACCCTGCGTTGGGCGCCGTTTTTGCGGGTTCCGGCATGCTCGCCTGGGTGTTGCACCGCCAGAAACAGGGTTTTGCGGTCATCGCTCAGATAGGGACCCGTCAGTTCGCACTCCATCGGCCCAATGGCAAACAAAAAGGCTTGCCCTTGGTGCGGCCCTTGCGTGGGAATGTACCACATCGTATTGTTGCCATACCGGCCAATCCCCGGCACCGCCGCCGGATTATTCAGCCGGGATGTGGACATATCCGTAACCATCCACAAATCCCCCGCCGCATCCACCAGCAGGTTATCGGGACAGGCAAACCCCGCCCCATCCAGATGCGGTTCTCCCCCCAGCGCCACCATCTGCCAGGTGAAATTCATCGCCGTCGGTTCTCCCCCCTCCTCCCGCAAGGCCATGATCCAGCCCGGTTCGTAGGATTTTTGGTTGTACGGCCCCACAAATATCCGCTCGTCCGGCCCCCCATCTTTGCTGGCAGTCCCGCTTGTAAAGGCAATGTACAGCGTGCCATCCGGGGCAATTTTGGTATCCTCTGGGCGGGCGGTACAGGTGGCTCCGGCGGCGCTGGCAGCGTAGTGGGCATCGATCAAAATCGCCCCCTGTTGTTCCTCCCGGCTGCCCATGTATAAATCCCCCAGGGTTTTGTACTGCTTTTTGTACTGTTCCACCTCGCTGCTTTGGGTAAAAGGCGCAAAGCCCCCCTCAGGACGCTTGGGCAGGTTGATCAGGCCGCCTGCGTGGACTTCCGGCGGGTCGGGGTTCACAGGCGTTTCCGGCGTCAGGGGAATCCAGCGCCCCGTCCCATCCGGGTTAAATTTCGCCGCATAGAGCATCCCGTCGCGCAACAGGCGGGAATTGTTTTTATCGCGTGGGTTTTGTACGGCCTCGCGGCTGACAAATTTGTACAGATGGCCGCCCCGCCGGTCACAGCCAGAATAAAAGGCCAGAGGTTTCCCAGGAACGACCCGGATGCCGACGGCCTCATGGCGATAGCGCCCCAGCCAGGTGTGTTTGGTGCCCCGGTCGTTGGGGTTGGCCGGGTCAATTTCCACAATCCAGCCGTACTTGTTCCCCTGCAGCCCCAGCGCGCTGCCATGCCCTGCCAATTCCTCATCTGCAATGGCAAAAGGACGCGTTCCGGGCGCAAAGGAAGTGCCATCGCTATAGACCGGCTCTGCCACCACATACTGGAAATTTTCTTCGGCACTCAACACCGTCCCCCAGGGCGTGGTTCCCCCCGCGCAGTTGCCAACCGTGCCGATGATTTTGGCGCCCAAATTGTCAATGTACCCTTGCCCTTGGGTCTTGCGGAAAATCAAGGTCGCAGGCCCTGTGGCTTCCAAATACTTGCCATCTTGCCAACCCGAAATCCCGGAAATACGCCGGTCTGCAGGGCCAGGGGATTTAACCCAGCGATTGCCCTCCCGCCGCAGCGTCATGACACCAATGCCCACGTCTGAAAGAGCCGCCACCGCCACCTTTTCGATCTGCGCCTTCAAGGGGTCGCCTGCTGGCAGACTGTAGGCATCGATTGGCCCTTTTTCCAGGGCTTTTTTCAACTCCGCAAAAGGCAGCCCTTCCCCGATCACCTGCTGGTAGGTTTCCATCCAAGGCCGGGCGCTAATGTATTCAAAATTGACCGTTAAATAACCCTGATTCGGCCCTGTTTGGATAAACGACAAATAATCATTGTTATACCCAAACCGACTGTCGCCCAAGGGATCGCCCCAACTGGCAATGACCTCATAGGTATAACCTTCCGGCAGCACCAAGTCATCCCGTACTTCCACCCGGCGATAGGCGCTTTTTTGTTGCTCCCCCGTCAAGCCATCGGTAGGCAGGGGCATCACCCCCCGCACCGGCGTAAATTTCAACGGCACAGACTTGGCCGATGCCGTTTTGCCTGGCCCCAAGGCCACCGCACCCAAACCACCGGCCAAAAACAACAAAGCCTCTCGCCGCGTAATACCCATCGTTCTACCTGCACTCAAAATTCGCCAAACTTGGGGGAGCGGTCCTTGCCACAACCCTCAACCGCCTATTTTATGGGGCAGAACTGGAGTTGAGGTTAAAAAATTATTAAAAAGCGGTTAAGTTGTCTGGTCATTCGGATGTGCGGCCTGCTTGCAGACGTTGCCAGGCCTGCTGAATCCACCGGGACAACCCTGCGTGTTGGGCCTGGGCGTGACGTCGCACCACATCGGCCATACCCGCCGGTCCCCAACTTTGTTGGTTGCGAAAGTAGGTGATAAAACTTAAGCCCGCTACCCGTGTCAAGTAGGCGGCGCTAATACTTTGCACCGCTGATGTGAGAACATAACCGGCCACGGTTGCTTTGAGGGTACGGCTGACCAGACGGGCAATTCCCCGGGCAACCCCCAGGGCCGTGAGGGTTTTAGCCAGCGAGAGGGCCAATTCTCGCCCCTGGGCCAAGCTGAGATGACAGTCATAGACCTGCCCCAATTCCACCACCATTTGCGCCTGAACCGCCGCCTGCGCCAGCAAATCCACCCCCGGCAAGGGCGTGATCCACACGACTCCGGCCCCAACCCACTGGAACCGCTCGACAATTGCCTCCGCCTGCCGTTGCCGTTGCCGGTCGAGGATGGCCTGGGCCTGTTCTCCCAACCGCTGACATTGCAACAACAAATTATCGGCAATCAACTCCTCCCCTTCGGTGCGGAGGATTTCTGCCACCCGCCGCAGCAGTGGGTCAATTACCGGGGGAGGCTGGTAGGGTTCGCCCGTATCCAGGGTCACCCTAGGGGGGGCGCCAGCAATTCCCACCACATCGGCTGGGTCGAGCCATCCTGCGACCCGCTGCCGTATCTGGGCAAGCAGCACCTCCAGGTCGGCAGGCAGGTATAGGTCCGTCTTATTGAACGCCAACACCACCCGTTTCCCCATGACCCGCAACTCCTGGAGCACCGCCAATTCCGACTGGCGCAGGTCATTGTCCACCACAAAAATCACCAAATCCGCTTGGGTTGCCCATTCCCTGGCCTGCTGTTCCCGCGTGGCGCCGGCAGCCGAACCCTCTTGGAGTCCCGGCGTATCCATCAGTTCGATCCGGCGGGGCACCCCTTTGAGGCGAAACCCATACACCTGGGCTGTGGTCGTCGTTCCCAGAGTGGCCGCTACCTCCCCAACCATCCGTCCTAACAAAGTATTTACTAAAGCCGTTTTCCCCGTCGAAGCCGTACCAATGATGACCAGCCGGAGGGGTTGCCGGGCCTGTTGGGCGGCCAGTTCCCGGTGTTGGGCTTCCAGGGCTTGGCGGGTTACCTGGTCTTCGATGGACGCCAGTTGTTGGGCAATCGCCTCTAGTTTGGCCTGCACAGCGGTTTGGGGAGACCGGGGTGACTGCAGGGGACGGCTAGGGCGACCGACCAGCCAGAAAACGCGCGCCAAGGTGACCACCAACCCCAGTGCCACCAGCAACACAAATCCCAGCAGGAGATTGGCAACTGTTGCCCCGCTAAGGGTGAGGATTTGCGTGTACAAACTCAGTAAGTTTTGCAGCAATCCCAGCAACAGCACCAGGGTCAGTACCACCCCTGCCAGGTAGAGTCCCCACTGCCAACGCCGCATCCTTGTTGCATCCCAATACTCCTAATGTAGGTGATAGTGGCAAAGTACCAGACCCATCACGAAAGGTTAAGAAAAACAGTTAAAATACCGGAGGGGATTTATCATAATTCGCTATAAATTCACTATATTTAATCAAGAATGATTCCAGCCCCAACCATGCAGCCAGCTAGGTATCGGCAGCCATACAGCAGACCTAACCGGTGCGGGTGGGGTATGGCCTTGGCGGTGGTGATTGCCGGTAGCACCGGGGTTGTGTATGGGCAAACGCCCAACGCTGGCGGGCGCCCGAACCAGATGCTGCCGTTGTTCTTGATGGCGACGGGTGGGCTGGTGACGGTTGGGGTAGCAGTGGCTTGGTGGGTGTCTCAGCGGCAGTCTGCGGCATCTGTTTCCCCGCCCCCCGCGGTTGCACCTGTGACGTCGCCTCCCCAGCCTGCGCCGCCCCCACCCACACCATCCCTGAGTCAAGCCGGGATGCTTCTCCAAAGCGGCCAGCAAAAGGCGGAGCGGGGCGACCACGAGGCAGCGATCAAGGACTTTGACCAGGTATTGGCGCTGGAGCCGCACAATGCCACTGCTTATTACGAGCGCGGGGTCGCCTACCGACGTTTGCAGAACTATGCCCAAGCCCTGGCCGACCTGAATCAGGCCATTCTGCTGGCGCCCAACATGGCCGAAGCCTACTACAATCGGGGTCTTATTCGCTTCAAAGTAAAGGATTATCAACGGGCCGTAGAAGACTACAGCAAAGCCCTGGAATTGAATCCCGAAGCGGCAGAATTTTATCACAATCGCAGCCTAGCCCGGCGCAAATTGGGGGACTACGAGGGGGCTTCTTCTGATTACAAAAAAGCCCTTGATTTGAATCCCAATTACCGCTACATTCACAAGGAGGTCACCACCCACAAACGGCAAATGGGAGCAGATGATTTTTATGAGCGGGGGCTGGTCAAGATGGAAAAAGGGGACTATAAAGGGGCTTTAGAAGAGCTAAATCAAGCGCTACGCATGGATACCGAATTGGCTCCCTGTTACTTTGACCGGGCGAAAGTACGGCTGGCAATGGGCGACCGAGTGGGTGCGATGGACGATCTCCGCAAGGCGGCAGATTTGTTTTTAGAAATGGGCGATACGGAGCGCTGTGACCAAGTGACGGAAGTTTTGAAAATGCAGCAGCTTCACAATATCTAGTCTGGTTTGCAAAGGTGGCTGAGGGGGAGGTAGCATAGCGGGAAACTGTTTCTTTCAAGGGTAGCCTGTCACTTACACGCCCAAGCGCCGTGCTTTGCTCAGGCCAAGACCTCCGGATGCAAAACCTGAAACTTTCTGTGAGATGATATAGTCAGTGGTTTTTTAGGGAACCTGGGGCAGCACAACCGATGCAAACTCGCAGGCTAGATGGTAGGAAATCGTGGGGTGGTTATGGCCCTGTGCTCACTCTCTTCTGCCCATTTTGGATGATGATTCGGTCGTAAGTATTTTGATTTCGGGTTGCTGGGTGCGCTATGCGAAAAATTCTGGTCACAGGCGGCAGCGGTTTTATTGGGTCGAACTTCATCCTCTATGCCCGCGCTCACCAGATCGCAGAAATTATCAACTTAGACAAACTAACTTACGCCAGTAACCCGAAAAGTTTGGAGTCACTGCAAAATGATAGGGGTTACATCTTTCAACAAGGGGATATAGGGGACAGGGCATTCGTGCTATCCCTCCTGAGACAACACCAACCCCAATATGTCATCAATTTTGCCGCCGAAAGCCATGTTGACCGCTCCATATTTAGCCCTCACGCCTTTATCCAAACCAATGTCGTGGGTACGTTCCAGCTCCTAGAAGCTGTGCGGGCTTTTTATCAAGAATTATCCCCATATCAACAGGAACATTTTCGATTTTTACATATTTCCACCGATGAAGTGTATGGTTCTCTCAAGGCAGACGATCCTGCCTTTTCTGAAAACACACCCTATGCCCCCAACAGTCCCTATGCTGCCTCGAAAGCCAGTTCCGACCATTTGGTGAGAGCCTATCATCACACCTACGGTTTGCCCACATTAACCATCAACTGTTCCAATAACTATGGCCCGCGGCAGTTTCCGGAGAAACTCATTCCCTTGATGATTTTTAATGCGATTCATCACAAGCCACTCCCTATCTATGGCAAGGGGGAAAATATCAGGGATTGGCTTTATGTCGAAGACCACTGCCGCGCGATTGTTTTGGTTTTGCTGCAAGGTAAGGTGGGCGATAGGTACAATGTCGGTGGTGGCAATCAACCCACAAACCTGGAATTGGTCACCAAAATATGCACCATTTTAGATGAAGTTCTGCCCCACCCCCACGCCAGTTATCAATCGCTGATTACGTTTGTGAAGGATAGACCAGGGCATGATTATCGTTACTGTGTGGATTTTAGTAAAATTAAACGTGAGTTGGGTTGGGAACCTAAGGAAACCCTTGACAGTGGTTTGCGAAAAACCATACGCTGGTACTTAGACCATCTGGATTGGCTCAACGAATGCAAGTCGCGAGATTATGAAGATTGGGTAGCCCAAAATTACGGGAATAAGGGATGAAAGGCGTTATCCTCTCAGGCGGTCTAGGGACTAGGCTTTATCCGGCGACAATTCCGGTGAATAAGCAATTATTGCCCATTTATGACAAGCCAATGGTGTATTACCCGCTTTCTGTTTTGATGTTGGGCGGTATTGCGGAAATATTACTCATCTCTTCACCAGAATACCTACCGTTATATCAAAAGGTTTTACACGACGGTCGGCAGTGGGGTATCCAGATTGATTATGCGATCCAGGCCGAGCCGAAAGGTATTGCTCAGGCATTGACGATTGCTGAAGACTTTATTGCCAACGATGCGGTGTGTTTGATTCTAGGAGATAATTTTTTTTACGGTCATGGCTTGGTAGATATTCTCACCGCCTGTGCCAAACTGCAACGGGGAGCCAAGATTTTTGCCTATCGGGTTGCCGAACCCCAGCACTATGGGGTTGTTGAGTTTGATAAGGATAACCGGGTGATTTCCATCGAAGAAAAACCTAAAAATCCCAAGTCGAACTATGCGATTCCCGGTGTTTATTTTCTGGACAATCGGGCGGTGGATATTGCCAAAACAATTACTCCTTCTGACCGGGGTGAATTTGAAATCACAGATGTCCTGAAATACTACCTAAACCAGCAGGAATTATCGGTAGAGATTTTGGGCAGAGGTTTTGCTTGGCTAGATATGGGAACCCATGATACCTTGTTGCAGGCAGCTAATTTTGTGCAAGCGATGGAGGTGAGACAAGGGCTAAAAATTGCCTGTATTGAAGAGATTGCTTACAGAAGTGGTTACATTACGGCGCAGCAGCTCAAGTGTCTCGCCCAAAAATTTGGCAACAGTAGTTATGGCCGCTATCTTGAGGACATTCTGCATGAAAGTTCTACCGACGAGCATTCCTGATGTGTGGATTATTGAGCCTACAGTCTATGCCGACCAGCGGGGCTGGTTTTATGAAAGTTTTCATCACCAAAAATTCTGCGAATTGTTGAACCTAGATGTTCAGTTTGTGCAGGATAACCATTCCCTATCGCGCAAAAATACTCTGAGAGGACTTCATTATCAGGTGATACGCCCACAAGGAAAGTTGGTCAGGGTATTAGTAGGAGAAATCCTCGATGTGGCGGTAGATATTCGTAGAAGTTCACCTTACTTTGGCCAATATGTAGCCTACCGGTTAAGTGCGGAAAATAAACGGCAATTGTGGATTCCTGTGGGGTTTGCCCATGGTTTTTTGACATTGACAGAAACCGCAGAAGTTCTGTACAAAACGACAGATTATTATTATCCTCAAGGGGACAGAGCGATTTTATGGTGTGATAAAGACCTGGCGATTGATTGGCAGTTGGCGGGAGAGCCGCTCATGTCAGAGAAGGACAAATGTGCCCGGCCTTTGAAAGAGGCAGAGTTGTTCCCATGACCAAGATTCTATTGCTGGGAGCGAACGGACAGGTGGGGTGGGAGTTGCGGCGCTGTCTGCTGACGGTCGGAGAAGTGGTGGCCACGACCCGACAGGACATCGATTTAACGGATAACCAAAAGGTGACGGATGCCATTGCGGCCATTCGTCCTGATTTATTGATCAATGCTGCTGCTTACACAGCGGTGGAACAAGCGGAAGAAGAACCGGAACGAGCAAATCAGGTGAATGGCTATGCTTTAGAAGCAATCAGTCAGTGTGCAAAAAAGTATTATTTTCCTATTATTCATTACTCGACAGATTACGTGTTTGATGGCACCAAGGAAGAGCCGTACACTGAGGAGGATACCCCCAATCCCATCAATGCCTATGGGCGGAGCAAATTGCTGGGTGAACAGATTCTCCTGTCTAGTGGTGTGCCCTTCTTGATTTTGCGAACCAGTTGGATTTATAGTATGAGGGGTAAGAATTTTCTACTTACAATGCTGAGGTTAAGCCAAGAACGGAAGGAGATTAGGGTAGTTAATGACCAGTATGGCACACCAACATGGAGTCGGTTTGTAGCTCAAGTGACGGCTGATATGTTAGTTGCTAATGTCCGTGACCTGAAAACGTATTTTGATTCCCATTGTGGGATTTATCATCTTACTCCCGCAGGTGCAACCACTTGGTATGAGTTTGCCCGGGCAATTTTTAGCAGTGTTCGTAATGACTTCATCAAGGTATTACCCATCTCCTCAGCAGAATATCCAACGAAGGCCAAGCGACCGAAGTTTTCTGTGTTAAAACCGAGTTTTCAGAGGCTTTATTCGGTTGGGAGTTGCCCTGACTGGTTTGCAGTTTTTCGCCTGGCGGTAGAGGCTTAATGCGATGAGTTTATGGGCTTATTTTTTAGATAATCAAGGAGAAACCATTCACAAGTGTACGCACTACTTTCCTATTTATGAAAAGATGTTTCAACATTGGAGAAACAAGTCACTGGTATTTCTTGAAATTGGGGTTGGCAAGGGAGGGTCATTAAAGATGTGGCAAAAATATTTTGGTCCCAATGCAAAAATAGTTGGTATTGATGTTAATCCAGAATGCAAAAGGTATGAATCGCCAGGTATTTTTGTAAGAATTGGAGATCAAGGTGATCAGGAATTTCTTGCCAGCGTAGTTGCAGAGTTTGGTGTACCTGACATTGTCCTAGATGATGGAAGCCATAAGTGTATTGATATTATGAGAAGTTTTTCATTTTTTTATCCACTTATGGGTAAGAATGCTGTCTACATGGTTGAAGACTTACAAACTGCTTATTGGGAGGAATATGGTGGTGGTCTATATCACCCAGACAGTTTTATAGAGTTTGTAAAAAAATGTATAGACAGCTTAAATGCCGATTCAAGTCGCGGTCAAGTGAAACCCGACTTAATCACCAGGCAAACATTCGGCATCCATATTTACGACGGTATTGTTTGCTTTGAAAAGGGTGAAGTTTATTGGAAAGATGCAACTATGACGGGTTACAGCCATCATGAACCAATAGTTACTAATAGATTTTTCTATGAAAAAGACACTTGATAGTGTGCATTTGAGCATTCAGTCATAGAAACGAGCAAAATTTGGAGGTCAAGCAAAAAATGCACCCTAGTTCTCTCTCACGGATGTCTTGGTTTGTACAGACTTATGTAGATTCTCTCAACCAAAATACCCGATTAAGGGTATTGGATGTGGGTAGTTATGATGTAAATGGAACATATAGACACATTTTTGATTGTCCTAAGTTTGAGTATTTTGGATTAGATATAGAGGATGGTCCAAATGTTGATATTGTTGTTAAGAATCCATATAATTGGGATATATTGGAAACAGATAGCTTTGATATTGTTATTTCCGGTCAAGCCTTTGAACACATAGAATTCTTTTGGAGAACCATGGAAGAGATGACTCGCGTTTGCAAGAAGGATGGACTTATTTGCATCATAGCACCAAGCGAGGTCGTCGAGCATCGATTTCCAGTTGATTGTTATAGATTTTATACAGATGGAATGATTGCCTTAGCGCGATATGTTTGTATAGAGCCTCTTCACGCGCATACAAATTGTGCACCTATTGAAGCCTCTGAAGATTGGTTTCAGGAGGACTGCATAGATTCAATGTTAGTTGCTAGAAAGCCTTATTCGGGTGTGCCTATTCATCCTGATTTCAAAGAGTATGTTTTTACGCCAATCATCCAAGAATACTATCGTGGCAATTTAAGGCGAAATCAATCGCTTTTCGAGCGTTTAAAATTTACCCAGCAGGAGCTAGCCCGAACCCAAGCTCAGCTCCGATCCATAGAACAAGAGATGGCCCAAATGAAAAGGAGTAAATTTTGGAAAATGAGAAGTCTTTGGCTTAAAGTAAAAAGGACATTTGGTTTAGGTTAATTGATGTACACTTTGAAGGTTTAGCTGTGGAGTGAGTTGTTGAGCATTACTAATTCAAAAACTTTGTGCTATAATATGACCTTATAGGGTGGGGGATGTGGTTGTGAAGGCATAAGTGCGTGATAATGACAAAGGCTAACTTGGAGGAGAATAATCAATGTTAGAAAAATACAAGAAATATGATACTAAATTTACATCCTCATCAGAGCTACATCCCAACAGCTCTTATCGAATGATGTTTGATCTGATTGAGGAAAATAAGCTTGTTCTCGATGTCGGTTGTTCGACTGGATATCTAGGAAAACTTTTAATCAAAGAGAAAAATTGCACTGTAGTCGGCATTGATATTAATCCAGATGTACAGAAAAGTTTGAGTAATTATTATGAGAATTTTTTTGTTGCCGACTTAGATACTGTTTCCCTAACCGATCTAATTTCAGACCAGAAATTTGATGTCATTGTTTTTGGTGATGTACTTGAACATCTGAAAGACCCTTGGAGAGTATTGAAAGAATCACATGATATTATTAAACCCGAAGGCTATGTTGTTGCTTCTGTTCCAAATATAGCACATGGCGCTGTCATACTTGCTCTTCTTGAAGGTAAGTTTGAATACTCAAAATATGGAATTTTAGATAATACTCACTTGAGATTCTTTACGAGGGAGAGCGTATTAAAGTTATTTAAAGATTGTGGATTTTTCCCTGAAATTGTGAATTGCACAGAAATCAACTTTTTGTCCAATAGCGAGTTGATTCCGCGTATTGATGCGAGTAAGTTTAGTGTTGAAGTTCTTGAAGTAATACATAATTGTCCAGATATTAATGTCTTGCAATTTATCATTAAAGCATATCCTAATTTATTTGCCCAACTCCATGCGACGCAGCAGGAGTTGGTGCAAACGCAAAGCCAACTTCACGTGACGCAGCAGGAGTTGGTGCAAACGCAAAGCCAACTTCACACGACACAGCAGGAGTTGGTGCAAACGCAAAGCCAACTTCACACGACACAGCAGGAGTTGGTGCAAATGCAAAGCCAACTTCACGTGACGCAGCAGGAGTTGGTGCAAACGCAAAGCCAACTTCACACGACACAGCAGGAGTTGGTGCAAATGCAAAGTCAACTTCACACGACGCAGCAGGAGTTGGTG
>NZ_JBRCEP010000081.1:0-5149 GCF_053491055.1 Gloeomargarita sp. | reverse complement strand
TGATCTTCGATATATTGCCGCAGAACAGAGACAGTTACTCCCCCGCATGAAGCAATAAAATACGATTCATTCCACAAGACATCTTTCCAGTAAATTTTGTCAATATATTGCCTAAACTCACTCCTAATCCTACGACTAGATGCAGACTTGATATTATTTACAAATTTGGACAAGTCCATTTGTGGGTAGTACTGAAAAAAGTAAATGGATATGATCCGCTTCGCCATTAAATTCAAGAGACTAGCTAAGGCGCATTTGAAAGTAGCAAATCAGCGCAGGGATTTTCACTACAAAGTAGCCAACTGGCTGTTGCGAAAAAGGAGGCACATAGCGCATGAGGCGTTGAACATCAAAGGTCTGGCCAGGACAAGACTTGCAAAGTCTGTTTACGATGCTGGATGGGGGCAATTCCTGCAAATCTTGGCGGTCAAGGCTGCAAGAGCTGGGCTGTTGACGATTGCAGTGAATCCAAACGGCACGAGTCAAGAGTATTCCGGGTGTGGTCGTGTGGTGCCAAAAGAGCTTCACGATAGGTGGCATCATTGCTTCCACTGTAGGCTGAGGTTGCCGCGCGATCAGAACTCGGCACTTGTAGCGAAATACAGAGCGGTGGGGCATCCCGTTCTTTTTCGCGTCAGCGGCGCGGAGCGCTAAAGCCCGGGAAATGTCCGACGCAGTAGCGGGAGTCACCGTTCGCGAAGCGGGACGTAGTCCTTGAAGCCCGCCCTCTATGCGTCAGCATGAGGGACGGGAGTATGTCACCCAGCGTTTCTTGCCGTCCGAGCGCTATAGTAGGTAGAGAAAGGAAACGCGGTAACGAGAGCCAATGTCCCCGACGCCCACCCCTGCGGATTTACCTCGCACAGAGGAGGAATGGCAAAAACGCCTCAGCCCGGAGCAGTTTCGCATCCTCCGGCAGCACGGCACCGAACCCCCAGGCAGCAGCCCCCTGGACAAAAACTACGCCCCAGGGAACTACTATTGCGCTGGCTGCGGCGCGCTGCTATTTACCTCGGACACCAAATTCAACAGCGGCACGGGCTGGCCGAGTTTTTATGCCCCGGTTCCCGGCGCGATTGGCACCAGCGACGATTTTTCCTACGGGATGCACCGGGTGGAGGTTCACTGCAACACCTGTGGCGGCCATTTGGGACACGTGTTTCCCGACGGTCCCCCACCTACAGGCCAACGCTATTGCATCAACGGCGTGGCCTTAATTTTTGTCCCGGCAGGGGAACCTGCCCCCGTGATGCCAAAGTAGCCAGCGGCCCTGGGGTGGTGCGTTGAATTCTGCCTACACCCGTCCCCTTGCCCGCCTGATCGAGCGGTTACAACGGTTGCCGGGCATTGGTCCCAAATCGGCCCAGCGGCTGGCTCTCTACCTGGTCAAACAGCCAGAACAGGAGGTGGCGGCACTCGCGCAAGCACTCTTGGAGGCCAAACAGCAGGTCGGTCAATGCCAAATCTGCTACCACCTGGCGGCCACCCCCATCTGTGACATTTGTGCCGACCCCAACCGGGATGACCACACCATCTGCGTTGTCAGCGACCCGCGGGATGTGATTGCCCTGGAAAAAACCCGTGAATATCGGGGCAAATACCACGTGCTGGGGGGGGTGATTTCCCCCATGGATGGCATCGGCCCGGAACAACTCACGATTCATGCCCTGGTCAAACGGGTGGAGGCTACCCAGGTCAAGGAAGTCATTCTCGCCCTCAGCCCCACCATCGAGGGAGAAACCACCATCATCTACCTGGGACGGCTGTTGCGACCCCTGACCCGCGTGACCCGCATTGCCGCCGGGGTGCCGGTAGGGGGAGATTTGGAATACGCCGATGAACTGACACTCGCCAAAGCCCTCGAAGGCCGCCGGGAACTCTAAACCCGCCGTTTCCCAACCCTGCGCAAAAAATAATATAAAAATTATTTAGAGAAATGGTGAAACGCCAACCAAATCCACCGTGGAAAAGGGCACCCTCGTCGAATTCCAAACCGAAAACGGCGCCCGTTTGGGGGTTATCCAGCGTCCCGACGGCAAAAAAAACTGGATTGCCAGCGATGCCCAGGGACGCAGCTACAGCATTCACCCCCGCCAGATCAGCTTTACCGTGCCGGGACGCACCTACCTGGCCGAAGACATTCCCGCCTTTGAACAGGCCGCGGAACGCTACCATGACCCGGAAGCCCTGGAATTGGCCTGGGAACTGCTCAGCCCCGAACCCCGGCCAATTGACCCGCAAACGCTTGCCGAATTGATCTTTAGCCAGACCGACCCCCCCATCTGCTACGCCGCCCACCGCCTGCTGCGCCAAGACAAAATTTTTTTCAAACAAAAAGGGGACTACTACGAACCGCGCTCCCCACAACAGGTGCAGGAAATTCGGCACCAACTGGAAAAGGCGGCGCAAAAACAGGAAGAAATTAGTACATTTTACCGCAAAGTTCAGCAGGCCCTCAACGGGGAAACGGTCACCTGGTCAGGGAAAGAACGGCATATCCTCGAACAAGTGGAGCAATTTGTTATTCTAGAGGGGCAGGAATCCCGGGCGGTGACCGAGCTGCTGACCCATCTGGGGCGGGCGGTCACCCCCACCGAGGCGCGGGAATTGCTGGTGGCCCTGGGCTGGTGGCACCCCCACGAGAACCTGGCGCTGCGCCGCAGTTCCCTGGCGACGACCTTTCCTGCGGCTGTTTTGGAGGCGGCGCAGATGCGGATTGACAACCCGCCCCCCGACCCGGATGCCGCTTGGCGGGTGGATTTGACCGCCCACAAGGTGTACACGATTGACGACATTAGTACGAAAGAAATTGACGATGGCTTGAGTTGGGAGTTGCTACCGGATGGGCGGGAGCGGCTGTGGATTCACATTGCCGACCCAAGTCGGTGGCTGACGCCGGGGGATGTTTTGGACCAAGAAGCCCGCCGCCGCAGTACCAGTGTGTATTTGCCGACCGGGGTGATTCCCATGTTCCCGGAGGTGTTGGCGACGGGGCCGATGAGTTTGCAGCAGGGGCAGACCTGTTGCGCTTTGAGTTTCGGGGTGATTTTGCAGCCGTCCGGGGAAATTGCCGAATTTGTGATCACGCCCAGTTGGGTGCGGCCCACCTACCGGCTCACCTACGAGGATGTGGATGAACTGCTGCCTTTGCAGGTGGCAGGGGAGGGAGAGCTGTCCCGGCTGTACCAATGGGCGGAACGGCGGTTGCAGTGGCGGTTGGCCCAGGGGGCGATCCAGATTCAGATGCCGGAGCCGGAAATTAAGGTGGTTGATGACCAGGTGGAGGTGCGGTTGCAACAGCCATCCCCGGCGCGGTTTTTGGTGGCGGAAATGATGATTCTGGCGGGGGAAGTGACGGCGCGTTATGCCCAAAATGCCGGGTTAGCCATGCCGTTTCGCTCCCAACCCCAGCCGGAATTGCCGCCGGAGGAGGAATTGCGGCAACTGCCGGGGGGGCTGGTGCGCACCTATGCGATTCGCCGCTGTTTGACCAAAAGCGAGGTGAGTATTACCCCCGGTCGTCACGCCAGTTTGGGGCTGGAGGCCTATGTCCAGGCCACCTCCCCGATTCGCCGCTATGGGGATTTGCTCGCCCACTGGCAACTCAAGGCGCACCTGCGGGGGGAAGCGCCGGTTTTTACGGCAGCAGAATTGCAAAGCATTCTCCAGGGCGTGACGGCGGCCACCCAGGAGGCCAGCTCGGTGGAACGGCAAACCAACCGCTACTGGAGCCTGGAATACCTGCGCCGCCACGGCCAAGGGGTGTGGACTGCCCTGGTGTTGCGCTGGTTGCGGGAGGATATGGACCTGGTGCTGGTGCTGCTAGAGGAATTGGGGCTGGAATTGGGGATGCGGGTGCAACGGCCGGTGAAATTGGGGGAACACCTCCAGGTACAAGTAACCCACGTGGACCCCTACCGGGATGTGATTCACCTGCGGGAAGTGACTGCCTGACTGCCTCGCTCCTGGTGACACGCTCACCCGGTTTGCTATATTAGAGGAAATGTTAAGAAATGTAACAGATGGTACAGGATAAAGTTGTTGTCGTGGTGGGGGCGACGGGGGGCATTGGGCGTGCCGTAGTTGAGCGGTTGCATCCTTTGGGGGCGAAGTTGGTGTTGGCGGCGCGGCGACCGGAACCGTTGCGGGCGTTGGCTGCCGTTGGGGATTTGGCGATTCCTACGGATATTACCGACCCGACGCAGGTGCAGCATCTGATGGACGAGGCAGTGGCGGCTTTTGGCCGGATCGACGTGCTGGTGAATGCCGCCGGGGTAGGGATTTTCAAAGCCTGGGACAAGCTGACGCCGGCGGATGTGGCGACCCAATTGGCGGTGAATTTGCAGGGGCATTTTTATACCATGCAGGCGGCGGCGCAGGTGATGAAAACCCAGCGGGCCGGTCATATATGCAATGTGATTGGCATTTTGGGCAAACACACGATGCCGATGGCGGCGGCCTACTGTGCGTCCAAGTTTGGGGCGGTGGGCTTAAGCAAAGTGATGGCGGACGAATTGCGCCGTTACAGCATCAAAGTCACTTTATTTTATTTCGGTGGGGTGGACACGCCCTTTTGGGATGAGATTCCTCTCAAAGTCGATCGCACGAAGATGCTGCGCCCGGAAACTGCTGCCCAAGCGATTCTCTACGCCCTGGAAAACGAACCTGCTGCCGTGCCGATGGAAATCAATATCCAACCGGAAAGTCATCTCTTTTTCTAAGTTTTTTGGGCCTCTGGGGCGTTGATGAAAGGCAGATGATTTGCCCTAGGCAGAAGGGAACTAGGTCGTGCCGCTCTTTTACTTTCTTTTATAGTCATTTCGGTTTAGAATGCGACACTAACTTGTGCAATAATTACGAATGACTTCATCAATGGTGGTGCCAGGGGGATGCTATAGTCGTTTCACAGGAAAATGCAACACTTTGAGGCACTGGTCATCACTGTATCCCCTTCCAGGACAGGGTTTGCAGGTAAAGGCGAATGTCGCAAACTTGTTTGAAATGACTATACATCGGCAATTTTTTTAATGCCCTAAAGTCATGCTCAATGTCATTGAGGTCTGGGGAATAAGCCGGCAAAAACAATACCATATGCCCTGCCGCTTTTACTCATTCTCGCCTGCGTTTCTGACGATCAATCGGTGCCTTG
>NZ_JBRCEP010000080.1:0-20685 GCF_053491055.1 Gloeomargarita sp. | reverse complement strand
TGCCGATTGGGGGGGCGGGGATTCCGCCCACTTTGCTGATGCAGGATATGCGCCACTACCTACCGGCGGAATTGCGCCAGCGTTACCAGCAGACGCCGCGGGGTTTGGGAGATGTGCGGGTGAAAATCTGCGAGTCGTTCCAAAAGTCTATGTTTTGCGTGACGACGGCGGCCATCCAGGCCCTGGCGCCCTATCCGTTGACCAGTACCGACCCCCAGGAGCGCCGGGCGAATGAAGCGTATTTAGACCAGTGGTTGCAACGGCTGCGGGACTCCCGGCTGTTGGCGATTCAGGGGTAACGTAGCGGGAGTGACCGGGAGTTGGGTATGAATGGACGGAAACTGCTGGGTTGGCTGGTGGTATTGGGGGTGGCCGGTTGCGCCCCGGATGCCAACAAGGTCTATGAGGAAGGGGTATTGGCGCTCAAACAGGGTCGCCCTACCGAAGCCGTACAGAAAATGAACCAGGTCATCAAACTGCGCCCGGACTACCTGCCGGCCTATGAACAACGGGGAATTGCCTACCTAAAATTGGGGGAATATCGGGAGGCGGTGCAGGACTTGACCAAGGTTTTGGAAAGCGATGGAAATAACCCTGTGCTGTTGCGCCACCGTGCGATTGCCTATTTCGCCCTGGGACGTACCGAACAGGGCAACGCCGACTTGTGTCGGGCGGCAGAATTGACCAAAGATACCCAACTGCAGGAAAGGTGCGCCAATCGGCAAAAAGCTGAGCAAACCCCCGACCAAGAGAATTCCGGCTCCATGTAGCGGTGCTTGGCCAATCGGCGTTTCCCATATCTTTTGCCAATCCGATCTGGATGCAGCCGTGCCGTCCCCTGGCCGGTTCACGTTCCATCACCACAAATAACCACTTCTGGAAATCTCCGGTTTCCCGCTACCTACCCCGGCAATTTTTTGTGCGGTTGGCAAGGTGTGCGGGCATAGGGCTGGGTGCATGGATTAAATTAGAGACAACCCCACGTCCTACCCCGGATGAATTGGCACCTCACCACCACCCACAAAATTTGTACCTATGCACTGGTGGGCGTCAGTTTGGCGGCGGTTGCGGTTGCTAAGGCCGTTCACCCGGTGGCATTGGTTTTGTTTCTCCTGTTGGGGGTGGTGAGCTGGTTTTGGGAACCCCCCCGGATACGGTGGGAGCGGTATGCCCGCCTGTGGATGCCCCTGACGGTGGCGGTGTTGGTGGTTTTGGTGCTGGCAACGGTGGTCCTGCAGGCCAACCCTTTGGATGCGTCTTTGTATTTGTTGCTGTATCTGGCGCTGGCGAAACTGTTTCAGCGGGAACGCCCGGAGGATTACAACCAGGCCATGGCGCTGTCGTTTTTGCTGTTGGCGGCCACGACGGTCTATACGGATGACATCCTGTTTGGGTTGTTGTTTGCCCTGTATGTGATTTTGGGGGTGATGAATTTTACCCTCTACCATCTGCGGGTGCAGGTGCGCAATCATCCCAAGGCGGCAGCGCAATCACGGGTGTTTGGCGGCACGATGATGCTGGCGCTGTTTTGGGTGGCGGTGGCCACGTTTGTGCTGTCGGTGGGGTTGTTTTTCCTGTTCCCCCGGATTGGGCTGGGCTTTTTTGGGCGGGGGGTAGGGCAGCGGGAAACCACCCAGGGGTTTGCCGAGCAGGTGACGATTGGGGAACATGGCCGGTTGAATCGGGATACCCAGGTGGTGATGCGGGTGGAATTTCCCGAAGGACGTCCGCCGGAGATTATGCCGCTGTATTGGCGGGGGGTGAGTTTTGACCGCTACGACGGCCAGGCCTGGGTGCGTACCCTCAGGGAGGGGCAGTTGCAATCTGCCCAACCAGACCAGGTGGTGGAGTTGCAACGACCGGCGCCGCATCTCTCCCTGATTCGCCAGGATATTTATCTGGAACCGTCGCCCCACCAGGTGTTGTTTGCCCTGAACCCCCTCTATCGGGTGAAATTGCCGGCAATGGTGCAGCGGGTGCGGGTGCAGGTGGGGCAGTTGGGGGGCCAGCAAGACCGCGCCCGGTTGATCCGCCAGTGGGGGCGTTCGGTGTTTGTTACCCGTACCGGCGATGTGTATTACAACTACACGGGGGATGTGGGGTATCAGTACACGGCCTGGAGCCGCCCGGTCTTTCCCAGTGGCAACGACCTGCGGCGGGTGGATGAGCGGCTGACGTTGCAGCAGGTGCAGGAACAGTTCCCCAACGACCTCTATTTGCAGTTGCCGCCGGAGGTGAACCCGAAAATTCGGGAATTGGCGCGCGAACTGACCCGCACGGCGCCAACCTATTTTGACAAGGTGCAGGCGATTGAGGACTATCTGCGCCGCAATTTCACCTACACCCTCGACCTGCCCGACCCTGGGGCGGAACCGCCTTTGGATGCATTTTTGTTCACCCATCGGCGGGGGCATTGCGAATACTTTGCCACGGCGATGACGGTGATGCTGCGCAGTATTGGCATTCCCGCGCGTTTGGTGAATGGGTATTTGGGGGGACGCTGGAACACCTACGACCGCTATCTTGCGGTGCTGGCGGCCAATGCCCACAGTTGGGTGGAAGTGCCTTTTGCCGGGTATGGCTGGGTGACGTTTGACCCGACGCCGCCGGGTGCGCTGCCGCCGGTGGGGAACTGGTGGTCGGATTTGTACGATGCCCTGCGGTTTCGCTGGAATAAGTACGTGCTGGAGTACAACTTAGATACCCAGATGGAAGGGCTAAAGGCGGTGCAGTCGTGGCTCTCGCCTGCGGGGAATCGTCCATCCCCTTTGAGCGATTGGCAAACCTGGTGGCAACGACATGGCCTGCGCCTGGGGGTGGTGCTGGTGCTCACAGGCGTAGGGGGCGCCTGGGGCTATGGCAGTCGGGGGCGGTCGCTGCGGGCACGCGATGGGGTAGGGCTGGTGGGGCTGGTGGGGTTTACCGGCTGGGTGGCGCAACCCTTGGCGGCGACCTGGGGCGCAGGTCTGGGGGGCATGGCCCCGGCTGTGGCTTATTTTTTGGCGCGTTATCTCCATTGGGGACAGCCGTCAGGAAGGATACCGGCGATTTCGCGTTTGTATCTCCAACTGCGGGATGAATTGCCGCAACAGGGGGTGGCAGTTACCCCGGATATGGGGCCAATGGCGGTGTTGCTGGCCCTGCGCCAGAGTGATGTGCCTGCTCGTGACGTGGCCGTACACCTGGTGGAAACTTATATGGATGTGCGCTTTGGCGGCCAATCCCTGAGTCGGGCGGCCTGGCGGGATTATCAGCACCAGGTGCGGGCGTTACTCCGGCAGTGGCGCCGTCGGCAACCGCAAAAAATCCGCCACTAGCTGCTCTACCTGTGCCCGCTGGCGGTCCAAGGTAATGATGTGATTGCAATCGGTGAGCCAGTGAAATTGTTTTTCTGGGCTGCCTAGGTGTTGAAAGCCCTGCCAAGACGCCTCCGGGTCCACCACCCGGTCGGCACGGGACTGGATGATGAGGGTAGGTACGGTTATCTGCGGCAGGCAGTTCTTGACCATACCTTGTAATTCCAAGGCACTGCGCACCGCCGACAAATTGAAATCCCGAAAGAAACAGACCTGCCAGGCTTGGGCAGCCATTTCCGGGTCGGCAATGGGCAGGCCCTGACGGGGCAGACTAGGCACGGCATAGCCGACGCTATAAAGCAGGGGATACAGCCACCAGGACATCCCCAAAAAGGGGGCCAACAGCACCAGCCGCGCCAAGGGGACGCGACTGGCCAGATAAAGCGCCAACAATCCCCCTGTGGAAAAGCCCACCACCGCCACGTGGGTATGGTTTTGCCGCAACTGTTGGTATTCCTGCTGGACACAGGCAAACCACTGGGGCCAGGTGGAAGCAGGCATCTGGGGGGCGGGTTGGTCATGGCCGGGAAGATTCATGCCCCGCACCGTCCAGCCCTGTTGGTGCAACCGTTCCCCTAGGGGTTGCAGTTCGTACACCCCGCCGCCCAAGCCGTGAATCAGCAGACAGGCCCCTGGGCCATCGCCACGTCGGTAAAAGGGTGCATTCGTCAAACGCATGGGATTTTGGGGGGTGCAAACGGCTTTAGCTAATCCGCCCGTTCGCGCTAGCGGGACGTAGTCCTTGAATCAGCATGAAGGCGGGAGTACGTCACGCTACCATGAAACCAAGGGAGCCGGTTGATTCTCAATATACCGATGAAAGGCCATGGGACATACCCGGACGTACCATGACCCGGTGCATGGGGCCATTACCCTCGACCGGCGGGACCCGGTGGAAGATTTACTGATTCGTTTGATTGATACCGCGGCTTTTCAACGCCTGCGGCGGGTGCGGCAATTGGGGGCGGCCAGTTTCACCTTTCACGGGGCAGAAGGGTCGCGCTTTACCCACTCGCTGGGGGTGTTGTGGGTGGCGCGGCAGGTATTTGACCGCCTGCAAAAAAACTACCCCGAATTACGCCCTCATCGCGCCGTGGTTCTGGTGGCGGCTCTGTTGCACGATTTGGGGCATGGCCCCTACAGCCACACCGGGGAAGAAATGTTCCAATTTCACCATGAGGTGTGGACCCGCAACATTTTGGGCAATGACCCCCAAATCCGCTGCCTTTTAGATGAATTTGCCCCCGATTTGGTGAACCACCTTTTGCAAGTTTACCAAAACCAGTACCCTTTGCCCTTTGTCTGTCAGTGGGTGTCGGGGCAGTTGGATTGTGACCGCCTGGACTACCTGATGCGGGATAGTTATCTCACAGGCGCTGCCTATGGGCGATTGGATTTAGACCGAATTCTGGCGGCCATTGACTACGACCCGATGCAAGGGGAGTTGGTCGTCCATCCCAAAAGTTTGGCCGCAATTGAACACTATTTGGTCGTGCGCTATTTCATGTACATCCAAGTCTATAACCATCGCAAAAACATTGCCGCGACGTGGATGCTCTGCCGTCTGATCGAACGGGCCAAATTATCACTTGCCCAACTCTACTGCGACCCGACCATGCACCGGTGGTTGACCCAACCCATTGACCGTTTGCACCTCCCCGATTACTTGGCCACCGATGACGACGTTTTGAACTACCACATCCACCGCTGGGCCGAAGCCGAAGATACCATCTTAGCAGATTTATGTCAGCGGTTTTTACAACGCAATTTATTCAAAATCATCGAAATCACCCCCTATTCCGAACCAGAACAACAACAATTACTCGCCCAAACCCAACAGGCGGTGCAGAAATTGGGATGGGATGGACGCTATTACTGCGGTCTATACCAGCGTTCGATCCGCGGCTACACCCTCTACGACAAGGGCATCAAGGTACAGACCGCCCAGGGCATCCAAGACATTACCGAACTTTCCCCCCTGGTGCGCTCGCTTAGCCACACCCAGACCCGCGCCTGGTTAATTTATCCCCGCGAATTGACCGCCCAAGTCATGGCCTGGTTAGAAGTAAACCCCCACCCTAAACCGTCATAATCTCTTTTTCTTTCGCCTGGGTCATCTCCTCAATCTTGGCAATGTATTTATCCGTCAGTTTTTGAATGGATTCTTGCAAACTGAACGCTTCATCCTTGGACAATTCGGCGGTCTTTTCCTGTTTGCGCACCTGTTCGACCGCATCCCGGCGGAGGTTGCGCAGGGCCACCTTGCCCTCTTCCGCCAATTTGTTCACCATCTTGACCAGTTCTTTGCGGCGCTCTGCCGTCAAGGGGGGAATGTTCAGGCGAATGTGCGTGCCGTCGTTGTTGGGCGTCAACCCCACATCCGAAGTGCTGATGGCTTTTTCAATTAACCCCAACGTGCTGCGGTCGTAGGGTTGGATCAAAATGGTGCTGGCATCCGGCGTGGTGATATTGGCTAGGGAGCGCAAGGGCGTCGGGACATTGTAATAATCCACCATCACCCGGTCAAGGAGGGAGGCATTGGCCCTACCGGTACGGACGGTATTAAAGGCGCGCTGGGTTGCCTCCAGGGTTTGTTGCATCTTGGCTTCCAGTTCACTTAGTTTCACAGTAACCTCCGACAATCGTGCCAATCCGTTCGCCCCGCACGGCCCGCCGGATATTGCCCACCACCGACAGGTCAAACACAATGATGGGGATATTGTTCTCCCGGCAGAGGGTAATGGCGGTGCCGTCCATCACCTGCAAGCCCTGACTGAGCACGTAGCTATAACTGAGACACTCATACCGCCGGGCGCTGGGGTTCACTTTCGGGTCGTCGTCGTACACCCCATCCACCTTAGTCGCCTTGAACACCACTTCTGCATCAATTTCTGCGGCCCGCAGGGCTGCCGTCGTATCGGTGGTGAAAAAGGGATTCCCCGAACCGGCGGCAAAAATCACCACCCGCCCCTTCTCCAAATGCCGAATTGCCCGCCTGCGAATGTAGGGTTCTGCCACCTCCTGCATGGAAATCGCCGTTTGGACCCGCGTGGGCACACCGATCTGCTCCAGGGCATCCTGCAACGTCATGGCGTTCATCACCGTCGCCAGCATACCAATATAATCTGCTGTGGCCCGGTCCATCCCGGCAGCAGCCCCTTTCACCCCCCGGAAGATATTCCCCCCGCCCACCACAATCGCCGTTTGCACCCCATCGGCCACCACATCGGCAATTTCACGGGCAATACCCTTGACCACCTCTGGGTCAATGCCATAGTTAAGCTGACCCATCAGGGCTTCACCACTCAGTTTCAGGAGGATGCGCTGGTACGGCATGGGGCAAACTCGGTCTTCCTCCCTCAGGATAGCCGCCCTGGGGAACTCCCGGCAAGGGTCAGTCACTTGTGAGTTTCAACACCGCCATAAAGGCTTCCTGCGGCACATCCACCTTACCCAGGGCTTTCATGCGTTTTTTCCCCTCCTTTTGCTTTTCCAAAAGCTTGCGTTTGCGGGTCACATCCCCGCCGTAACACTTGGCCAACACATTTTTCCGCAAGGGGGCAATGGATTCGCTGGCAATCACCCGACTGCCAATGGCCGCCTGAATCGGCACCCGGAACTGATGCCGGGGAATCAACTCCTTCAATTTTTGCACCAACGCCCGCCCCACCTGGTAGGCCTTGTCCCGATGCACAATCGTGGCCAGGGCATCCGCCGGCTCCTCGTTAATCAAAATATCCAACTTCACCAAATCGTTGGGACGATACCCCGCCCATTGATACTCCATACTGGCATAGCCCCGCGAGCGGGATTTCATCTGGTCAAAAAAGTCCGTGACCACCTCTGACAAGGGAATTTCATAGACCAACACCGCGCGTTCTGGGGTGAGATACCGCATATCCTGAAATTCCCCCCGCCGCGATTGCGCCAACTCCATCAACGTCCCTACATAGGCCTCCGGCGTAATCATTTCCACCCGCACGTAGGGTTCTTCAATTTGGCGACGTTCGTTGGGACCGGGCAAATCCCCTGGGTTGTCAATTTCAATCACCGAATTATCGTTTAACGTCACCCGATAGACCACCGAGGGCGCCGTCACCACCAGGTCCAAATGGTATTCCCGCTCCAGCCGTTCCTGGACAATTTCCATGTGCAACAGCCCCAAAAAACCGCAGCGAAACCCCATCCCCATCGCCGCGGAAGTTTCCGGTTCGTAGTGCAACGCCGCATCGTTTAATTTCAACTTGGCCAGGGCATCCCGCAGGTCCGCATAATCATCGGCATTGATGGGAAACAACCCACAAAACACCATCGGTTTGGCCTCTTTGTAGCCCGGCAATGGCTCGGCAGCAGGCGCATCCGCCAAGGTAATCGTATCCCCCACCCGCGCATCCTCCACCGCCTTGATCGCCGCCGTCAGATAGCCCACCTCCCCCGCTTGCAAATCCGCCACAGGCACCTGGTGGGGCGACATCACCCCCAATTCATCCACCTCGTACTCTTTGCCGGCCATCATCAAACGAATCCGGTCGCCTTTTTTGACCCCCCCATCCATCACCCGCAAATACACCACCACTCCCCGATAGGAGTCGTAATAACTATCAAAAATCAACGCCCGCAGGGGCCGATCCCGGCGGTCTGGGGGTGGGGGAATCCGCTGCACCACCGCTTCCAAAATATCCTCAATGCCAATGCCCTCTTTGGCCGAAGCCAAAATTGCCTGGGAGCAATCCAAACCAATGACATCCTCAATTTCCTGTTTCACCCGTGCAGGATTTGCCCCCGGCAAATCAATCTTATTAATCACCGGAATAATCTCTAAATCATGTTCCAAAGCCATGTACACATTCGCCAGGGTTTGCGCTTCCACCCCTTGGGAGGCGTCAACCACCAACAAAGCCCCTTCACAGGCCGCCAGCGAGCGGGAAACTTCATAGGAAAAATCCACATGACCAGGCGTATCAATCAGGTTCAAAACATAGGTTTGCCCATCTTTGGCCTGATAATTCATGCGCGCCGCTTGCAGCTTAATGGTAATCCCCCGTTCCCGCTCCAAATCCATATTATCCAGGAACTGCTCCCGCATCTGCCGCTGGTCCACCGTCCCGGTCACCTGGAGCAACCGGTCCGCCAGGGTGGACTTGCCGTGGTCAATGTGGGCAATGATGCAAAAGTTCCGCAGACGGCTGACAGGGGTATCGGTCATGGCCACATCCAGTCACAGTCATGCTCTATTGTGCCATTTCCGCCCCGGTCCCTGACGCAGGGCATCCAGCTTGCTAGTAAATATCCTTGCGTTTTTGCACCCAAAGCGTGATGCCCAAATACACCAGCGTATGCAACAGCAAAATCGCCCAATTTAAGCCCAGATTGGCCAAGGTAGCCGCAAACATCGGCATCTCTTGGATGGGAATACGCTCTGGGTCTGTACCTTCGGGTATCCCCGGCACCAACGAATTCACATCCGCCAACGCCCCCAACGCCCCCGCCGCCCAGCGACTGATCATCAACCAGGAAACCCAGCGCCCCCGGTCGCCCAGGTCAAACAAAATCCCCGCAAAAACAATCTGGGGGAGCAAAAGTAGAGGGAGCGCACTATTTGCCTGGGCCGGATTGCGCACCATCGCCGATACCATCAGCCCCAGGCCAACCGAGGTCAGAATCGTCAAAAAAATGGTAATGAATACGCCCAAAGGCCAAGGGAAATAGTTGGGAAAACACAAGGGATCAGACCCGCACAATCCCGGCGGCCAACGAAACCCAAGCAGGATCACAGCGGTAATCAGTAAACTTTGTAAAATTGCCAAGCCCCCCAGCGTCACGAACTTAGAACTCAAATAGGCAAGCAGTCCCAAATTCACCAACCGTTCCCGCAAATAAATCGCCGATTCCTTGACAATTTCCTGCAACGAACTGGCAAATCCTGCCCACAACGCCGCACAGACAATCACAAAAATTACCCGCCGCGCCAAAGAAGCCAAAACATAATCCGGCGCCCCCACAAAGGGATTTTCGGTTTGCACCGCCAAGCGAATTAACACAATTCCCAAAGGAGCAGTTGCCAAAGAGAGAAATAAATATACCGGGTCGCGCCGCAACAGTTGCCCATAGCGCTGCACCAACACCCACAACTGTCGCCAAAACGAAGCCCGCACTTTTTCGGGCTGAAAAGGCTGTTCATTCACCTGGCCGATCAGTCGTTCTTGGATATAAGTGCGATACAACTCCGACCGGCGAAATCGCTCTGCTTCCTGCGCTACTGCTTCACGGGTTTCCAATTTGATGTAAATATCGGCAAAATCCTGCTGTTCGAGACCAAAAAATGAGGTTGCCTCCTGCGGTGGCCCAAAGTAACATAAATTCCCCCCCAACCCCATAAACACCAACCGGTCACATAGATTCACATTGGCCGTGGCATGGGTGACGAGAATGATCGTGCGCCCTTGGTCTGCCAATTTCCGCAACAACTGCATAATTTTTTTATCTAGGCCAGGGTCGAGTCCCGAAGTGGGTTCATCAAGGAAAAACAACTTGGGATCGGACAACAATTCCACCCCAATACTCACCCGCTTGAGTTGTCCCCCACTCAAATTCCGCACCAATGTATCCTGCCGCTCCGTTAACTCCACCTGCTGCATCACTCTTTGGATGATTTCCTGGATATCCACATCCTTGGGTAAACGCAGCTTGGCCGCATAGTAGAGAACTTCTTTGACGGTTAAATTTGTGTGGACAATATCACTTTGGGGTACATAGCCAATGATGCTCCGGTAGATATTGAAATACTTGTGTAGATCATCCCCATTGAGATATACCGAACCCTGACTGACCGCCTCAATCCCCAATAAACTTTTCATCAACGTTGACTTGCCTGCCCCACTCCCCCCCACCAAAGCCACAAACTGCCCCGGTTCAATCACCAGCGAAATATCGTTCAGGATACGAATTTTTTGACCTTTTTTCCCCGGAACTACCTTTGCCAAATCCTTAGCATCCAAACGAATCCGGTCCCCCTGGTCGGATAACACCAATTGGTCTCGTTGCAAGACCAACCGATAGGGGCCAATTGTGATCACATCCCCAACATGCAAAGGGGCAGTAGTCACCACCTTTTTGCCATTGACAAAAACCCCATTGACACTGCAATCGCGAATGGTATAGCGTCCTTGAGGGTCGCGGAAAATCACCGCATGGGAGCGGGAAACCGTTGGGGCATCCAGTTGGAAATCAGCCTCCTGACTGCGCCCTAAAATCACCGAGGTACGCCCTTTCAAAGATAGGGAACGTTTTTCGGGGACGCTGGGTTTCAGTTGAACAGAAGGGTAATGATAGGTAATCGTAATTGCCGTTTTCGGGTCCATGCCAATACGAATTTCGTCCCCCGGCTGTAGTAGATGTCCCTGAGCCGGTGTGATAATGGCATGGTTGATAAACAGGCGATTCATACTCGGAGTTTGCCCATCCCCATCATAAATGGTGTAATGGTCGCCTGTTCGCCGCAGGGTTGCCTGTACCCGGCTGACATGCACCCAATGCTCAGGCACAAGCAAACCTTCCGGGGGAGATTTGCGCGGCGCCCGCCCCAAAATATGCTGTGGCTCGGTCAATTGAAACCGAATAACTTCTCCCTGATTATTGATTTCAATTTCTGGTTGCCCACAGACAACAGATGTATCGGTAACGACAACGGTTTCATCAGCCATGACTGCCACTCCAAACCTCAGGATGGCGGTATGGATTTAGCTCCCCATCGGCATACTCGGTCGCTGGGAAAGGAATATATGCTGGATGATGAAATTGATGGGCTACTTCATCAGCAAAAAAAGCACCCAAAGTTGTCAATTCAATTTTTTCTTCATCCTCCATCAGTAAACCATATTTTTTCAAGGCAGCAATCTTAGGTTGAAATACCTCATCCAAAGAACAGCCTGTCACTTGTTGGAAATAGCGTTTCCACACCCGCCGGTTCTTCAAAGGCAAGACAATCGCCCAGCGAATTTGCGCCTCCAAATTACGAACCAATCCCCGATTCACCGGCAAGCGACGGTCGGCAATCATCCGGTAATATTCATCAAAATTTTGCGTGTTCAAACCAAACCGATCCCGCAAACTACTAAATGCCGTCAAACCAAACCCCAATTGATCCAATAAACCACAGCATTGATTGTCCGCATAGTGGGAATAATGTTCCGGTTTTTTCGAAAATACCCGCCGCAGGTTTTCCCGATAACCGTGCGCATTGAGAACATTAATGGCTGCCTGTTTCATTGCCAAGGTTTCTTCCACCGTAGGCACCAATTCAGGATGTCGTTCCCGCTGGTACTTAATCGGCCCTTGAAAATCTCCATAGGCTTCAAATTTCAGACGGTATAGCTGAATTTCATGTGCCCCCAAACCCACTGCCTGCTCCAGGACAGCAATCCAATCCTCTAAAGTTTGCCCCAAATAACCGAAAATGAACTCGATATTTACCTGAAAACCAAATTTGAGAGCATCATGAATCGCCTCTAAGGCCTGTTCTGGTCCGTGATGCCGATTCATTAATTTTAGCGTCGCCGGGTTCAAGGATTGCACGCCAATTGTCAGGCGATTGACCCCGTAATCCCGCAGCATTTGCAGGCGTTCATTGCCCTCTTTACCAATTAGAGTCAGCGGGTCAACATCATAGTTATATTGGGTGCATTCACTAAGATCAAGGCGGCTATCTAAAATCTGTAGAAATCTCTTTAATTGGTCTAGCGATAGATAGGTCGGTGTGCCGCCGCCTACGAGAATGGAACGAGCCTTGAGGCGGCTATAACCCAACCGTTCCATGTAAATATCCATCTCCTGAGCCAAGGCTGACAGATATTGGTCTTTTTCGGCACTGCGCTCACCCAGTTGTACCGGATAATGGCAAAAAAGACACCGTTGCCGACAAAAAGGCACATGGGCATAAATATCAAATTTCCCATCGGCCGGCGGTGTGTAGGTTGCTAATAATTCCTCCGGGGTAAGTGGTGCATACATGGTAATTGGCGGATAATGCACAGACGGGAAAAAATCCCCAGACCGCACAATTAAACCTAAGGACTGCAAATGCTTGTACTGCGCCAGACGTTCGTTGATATGCTCCGTGTATCGGGATGACTGCACCACAGACATGATGTTACCCCCTTCAAAGTACTTCAAGGTAAACAAGCGCTATCCTTAGATATATCATAAACTGCCAAACTTGAGAGAATCTCGCAGAGAAACTTCAGATTCAGGAGTTAAACTGGCTCAAAAATTAATACGTAGCGTTGGGGGATAAAAGCATACTCCTGCGTGAGCTTAAAACCATAAAAGCGCAGTTGATGGATAATCAATTCCTTGGCGATATACGGACCATGATACGGCAATTGTCCTGGCTCCACAAGGCCATTGTCCACAACCACCAATTTACCTCCAGGTTTCAGGGCCGCTTTGATACTTTGCACAAAACTATCCCGCTCCGGAGCCGTACTCATACCGTAGATATTGTGATATAAAGAGCACATAAAGACCAAATCCACCTGTTTTCCTTCCAGACCAATGGTCGTCCCTGGGTAGTTGTTTATTGTGGTGATATTTTTAATCTTTTGTTTCTGAACATAGCGATTAATGTAATCCAAATGCTGCTGTACTATATCAACGCTATAAACCCGACCCGTTGGCCCTACTTTTTCGCTAAAGCGAACGCTGTAATAACCTGGTCCGCTGCCAATATCCGCGACCGTTTGCCCGGCTGCAATAGGCAGTACCGCGAGAATTTTACTGCTTTTTTCCCATTCCTCACGGGCCGGATTGTTGAACAATATAAAATCCTCTAGAAAAGCCGTGCGATTGCGACCGGCTTCCGTCAATTGGTCTTCGTAGTGTTGCAGAAGATATTTGCGCTTGATATATTCTTTGAGATTGGCAAAATTATTGGCCGCAAAAAAGTCATAAAAACTGGCTACAAAAGGGTCTTGTAAGGCTTTTTGCTTTTCCCTCTCAGACATCAAAAATAGCCGGGCAAACCAACGAAGCGCCGTGTATTCTCCCCCATAGTTTTCCCTGGGAATAATCTGGTTGTAAATCTCAATGGCTTTTTGCGCGGCCGACCGACTGTTATTTTCAAGCATTTCCAACACATATCGTCCCGCGCGAATCCCCTCAGGTGTAATGGCAAAAGAGTCGCTAGTCCCCACATGAATCAACGACATGGGCGAAGTGATGGCTACGTAGGGGGTCACCCATGGGAGTCGCACCCAACGGTGGGCAATCCCCAGGATTCCCAAAGCTATCAAACCCACAAGCCACCAACGCAATGACCGCAAAAATTTCATGCCCGTCCTTACCAGAAAATCCCTTCCTAAACCGCCACCGGTCGTACCGTCATACCGGCCTGTTGAATAGTCGTTCTCGCATGCGCTAAACTCACCACAAAACGCTCCTGCGAATAAATGGCATAGTTCCGGCGAAACTGGGGCGGTGTGAAGTTAATCGTAATCACATTGGCCCCTGCATTTAACCCCGCCAATTGACCGCCGGGTTCTAATTTTTCGAGGGCGCTAACGCTGGGAATTAATGCTTGGGGAAACAAAATACGAAAAATAGCCATGATATTTAGGGTGCGTCGTACACTCCCGGCTGCTTCACCGGCAAAAGGCGTATTTTCATTGGGAATGAATGGGGATGCACTGGCAAAATCAGGCTGAATTTCTTGGATCAACAAAATATCCCGCACGAGCGTAGCCAACGTTTGGCCAGGTAGCCCCACAATGTTTCCTGTTCCCACCTGAAACCCGATTTCTTGCAGCCAACGGAGACATTGCAAACGGCGAGTCAAGGGGGTATGGGCAATCTGCCGATAAATCGCCGGGTCTGAGGTTTCAAATTTGAGGATATAGGAATCAGCTCCCAACGCCCGCCACCGCTCATAGGTCGCGCGAGGATACTCTCCCAAACACAGCAAAATATGCAAACCGAATTGCCGTTTGGCAGCGGGGATCACTTCCTGCAAAATGGCATCACATTGGGGGTCTTGACCCGCCTGCAAAAACAACGTACCAATGCCCAAACGGTGAATCTGCGCTGCAATGTCTAAAATTTCTGCCGCCGATAACCGGTAGCGTTCTAGGTTGTGATTTGCGGCCCGCATGGCACAGTAATTACAGTTCTTTTGACAGAAATTGGAGATTTCGATAACACCCCGCAAATGCACTTGATCCATCTGATGCTGTTGGCGCACCCAACGGGCTTGGGCAAATAACTCTTGCTGGAGTTCGCCATCGGCATCGATTAACTCCGGCAATGGGCGCCCCAAAATTCGCTCAGTTGGTTCAGCGAATGCGTACATTTTGGTTCCTCATCACACAATTGCAATCCCCAGCCAATAACTATTTAGCTCGGTCGAGGGGGAACAAATTCAAACTTTTTCCCCTTGAGCGTTTCCAGTATTTTTTGCTGCTCTGGGGTTAAAATGGCCAGGGCCTTGGCATTACTTTCTTGCAGAATTTGATCCATCCGTTTCCGATTCGCAGCAATAACTTGCCTGTTGTCTGATCCTTTTTGGGGAACCTTCAAATTAATACGCATCTTGGCCCAGGTATCATCCCGCAATTTCTTCAGTTTGGCCTGTTGCTCTGGCGTAAGTTTTAATTCTTGAATGAAGTGCTCATAGGAAAGAATGCCAAAACCATAGATTTGTAGCGTGATTTCTTTGAAACGTTTCAGTTGCTCTGGCGTGAGGACTTTACCAACTTCATTGCGAGCTACGCCTACTTCTTTTTCCAGTTCGCCTTTGATTTGATCGAGCTTTTTCTCTCGTTCTTCTGGCTCCATTTGCCCTAGTTTGAGGCCGGAAACCAGAGCACGCACCCGTTGCCGAAATTGGTCGCTAATACCTTTAATTTTGGTGGCCTGTTCATCAGTGAGATTGATTTCTTTTCTGATTTGGGGATTTTGAAATAACTCCAAGGGGTCGGTATCGCTTCGCTCTACGCCTTGCACGCCAATAGTAATGGGATTATCGCCGCTTTGCTCTTGCAAGACACCAGGACTCGCTTCGGGAGAAGTATTCCTGAAAAGATTACAACCCGTCGCCCCGAAGACACTAATTGCTAGGACAACCGGTGCAATTCTGGTAATTGCTCCCATTGTCGTTACCCCCCAATTGGTCCAAGTTACTGTTGCTTGATTATAACGACATTGATCGCAACTTTAGTTGTTAATTTTTATAGGCTTTTGTTTGCATTTGTCAATGGGTTGGCAAAGATGTGTTTAGAAGACGGCAGGCAGGGGAGATGGTTCCAGACGACGGGGCAAGGCATTAGCCCAAGCATGGTGTAAATCGGCAACGGACAGGTGCACAAGGAGGTCATGGGCGTTCTGAATCACCAGGGCATCGCCGCCCGTAATGCCCCAAAACCCCCAAGCCCCCGGCAGCTCTTCCCCAAGATAGCGTTCCCAAACCGAGCGGTACGTCGGGGCAACCGTCACCCAAATCCGACTGCCTCCCTCGGCAAAGAAAAATTCGTCCCAACGGGTTTCCGGCACTACATTGACAGTAATTTGTACGCCGCAATTCCCGGCCATTGCCATCTCTGCCAAGGCAATCAAAACACCCCCGTCGCTTACATCGTGCGCTGCTTGAATCCATCCCTGGGCAATACCTGTGCGACAGACGCGCTGTACCTGTTGTTCCTGGGCCAAATCCACCGCCGGCGGACGACCTGTGACCAGATGGTGAATTGCCGCGAGGTACTCAGAACCCCCTATGCCGACCGTTGGGGAGTCTTGCCCCCAGGGGACGCCCAAAAGGTACAAACATTGTCCTGCCTGCCATTGCATCGTACAGCGACGGCGAATGTCTGCCACCCGCCCGACCATGCCGACAACCGGGGTGGGGTAAATCGCCTGCCCCTGGGTTTCGTTGTACAGGGAAACGTTGCCGCCGGTAACCGGTGTGCCCAGCGCCCGACAGGCGGTTGCCAACCCCCGACAGGCCATCGCCAATTGCCAGTAAATTTCCGGCTTTTCCGGGGCGCCAAAGTTGAGGTTGTCGGTCACCGCCAGGGGTTCTGCCCCCACACAACTGAGATTCCGGGCGGCTTCGGCCACAATCGCCATTGCCCCCCGTTCCGGGTCGAGCCAAACCCAGCGGCCATTCCCATCCATCGTCGCGGCTACGCCCAAATGCCCCCGCACCCGCACGACCGCCGCGTCGGCGACACCCGGCAGAAGCACGGTGTTGTTTTGCACCTGCTGGTCGTACTGGCGATAAATCCAGCGTTTGCTCCCCAGGTTGGGCTGGTCAAGAAGCGTTAGGACAATATCATTCCAACTGCGCCCCAAAATGCCGGTGGCTGTTGCTGGGGGTAAGGATGCCGGTTGCCACTGCCAGTGGGTTTGCGTCGCGGGGGGCGGCTCCGGCAATACCTCGCGCGTATAGATGGGCGTGTGCTTGGTCAAGGCCGCGGCGGGAATCTGGGCCACCATCTGCTGTTTGTAAATAATCTGTACTTCGGGTTCGGCAATCACTTCCCCGACAACGACCGCCTCTAGGCCCCAGCGGTGAAAAATCGGCAGAATTTCTGCTTCCCGGCCCTGTTCGACCACTAACAGCATCCGTTCCTGGGATTCCGAAAGCAGCAGTTCCCCGGGTTGCATCCCGGTTTCGCGCACCGGAATCGCCGTCAAATCCAGGCGAATGCCCACGCCCCCTTTGGCAGCCATTTCCGAGGTGGCGCAGGTCAATCCGGCAGCCCCCATGTCCTGGCAGGCCACCACCGCGCCCGTGGCAAAGGCTTCGAGACAGGCTTCGATCAGGCATTTTTCCAAGAAGGGGTCGCCCACCTGCACCGCCGGACGTTGCGCCTGGGTATCGGCGGCCAATTCCGCACTGGCAAAGCTGGCGCCGCCAATGCCATCGCGCCCGGTCGTTGCCCCTACGTACACTACCGGATTGCCGACCCCCTGGGCCGCAGCGGGCATCACCTGCGGGGTGGGCAGAACGCCCAAGGCCATGACATTGACCAAGGGGTTGCCGTTGTACACCGGGTCGCAGTACACCTCACCCCCAACCGTCGGCACGCCCACGCAATTGCCGTAGTGGCTGATCCCGGCGACAACCCCGCTAAGCAAAGCCCGGTTGCGAGGCAGGTTCAGGTCGCCAAAGCGCAGGGAGTTAAGCAGGGCAATCGGGCGCGCCCCCAGGGCAAAAATGTCGCGCAGAATGCCGCCGACGCCGGTGGCTGCCCCTTGAAACGGCTCGACGGCAGAAGGATGGTTGTGGGATTCCACCTTAAAGGCCAGATACACGCCGCCGAGGTCCACCACGCCTGCGTTTTCCCCCGGCCCCACCACCACCTGCGGCCCCTGGGTGGGCAATTGCCGCAGGAGGGGCTTGGAATTTTTGTAGCAACAATGTTCAGACCACATCACCCCAAACATCGCCAGTTCCAGGGGGTTGGGGGGACGGCGCAATTGCTCACAAATCCAGGTGTATTCCTGGGGGGTCAAGCCGGTGCGCGCCAAATCGGGGGGAGTCATGGGGTCCTGTTGTGCGTGCTTACCTTATTTTGCCCTGGCGGTGGGGTGGCGGGAAAGTTATTAAAGTTGTTTTTCCTGGGTGCAAAAGGGGGTTGGTTGGGGAGGAGCCATCCCATCGTGAGTAATGCTGTCCAAATCATTTTTTTAGGGCCATGCCTGGCCGGAGGAATGGATGCCATTCCCAACGATAGGCGCTCTCAGTTCTCGGTCGTTCATTCCCGCCAAGCCCGGAACTTATGGGTATGTGCGCAAGGTTTTATCCACCATTTACTCCTGATGCTTCTCCCTAAAAAGGCAAAGCCACCGACCGGCTGAAGAATCTTTGTTATCTTATCATTAGCATTACCGAGATCACGCAACCCCACCGTGTCATAATGGGAGTGGGTGCGCTTTTGGGTGCTAATGTCCCACGCTGCGTTAATTGCTGGTACGCCTTACGAAGGTAAAGCGAAAATCCTCACCCCTACGGCCACACCGGGTATTTGGCAGGTGTTTTTCAAGGACGAGGCCACGGCCTTTAACGCCCAAAAACGGGGGGAAATTCGGGGCAAAGGGGAAATCAACTGCACCATCAGCAGTCATCTATTTCAGTTTCTGGCCCAACAGGGCATCCCCACCCATTTTGTGCGGCAAACAGCCCCCAACGTGATGGAAGTGCAGGCTTTGCAAATGTTTGCTTTGGAAGTCGTGGTGCGCAATCGGGCCGCAGGCAGCCTTTGTCGGGAAACCGGTTTGCCTTTGGGGTTGGTATTGGACCCCCCCCTGGTGGAGTTTTATTACAAAAACGATGGGCTGGGCGACCCGTTGCTCACCCCCGACCGCCTGCGGCTGCTGCATCTGGCCACTCCTGCTGAGGTGCAAACGCTGACGGCAATGGCGCAACAGATTAACGACCATCTGTGTCGGTTTTTCGCCGAATGCGGTATTCTGCTGATAGACTTCAAGCTGGAGTTTGGCCGGGATGCCGACGGGCGGGTACGTTTGGCCGATGAAATCAGCCCGGATACCTGTCGGCTGTGGTTGGCCCAGGAAACTGACCCGGTGCGGCGGGTGGTGGACAAAGACCGCTTCCGCCATGACCTGGGTGAGGTTGAATCGGCCTACCGGCTGGTCTTGGAACGGGTGACCCGGCAGTAAGGCCACCGGCTTGGTTTGTGCTCCTTTAATCGTGTGGTGTGGTATGCGCTCCTGGGTGGTAACGGCGGGTTTGCTGACGGCGGTGGTTCCCGGTTTTCCGGCTGGGGCCGAGCAGCTCCCGGATGGCAGGGTGGAGATGGCGCCGCAGCCAAAGCCAGCGGTGGTACGCCGGCAAGTGGCGCAGGCGACGCCCCAGGAATCCCCGGAACCGGAGCCGCGGGTGTTGGTGGCGGAAGTTTTGGTAGAAGGGGCAGAAGGGCCGTTGCTGGATGCGGTGTATGCGGCCATTCGCACCCGCCCTGGCTTTACCACCACGCGCAGCCAGTTGCAGCGGGATATTGATGCGGTGTTTGCCACGGGTTGGTTTCAAAATGTGCAGGCCACGCCGGAGGATACGCCTTTGGGGGTGCGGATTCGCTTTGTAGTGCAACCCAACCCGGTGCTCAAGCGGGTGAATTTGGTGGGGATTAAGGTGTTGCCGCCGGCGGTGGCGGATGCGGTGTTTACGCCTTTGTATGGGGAGGTGTTGAATTTCCGCAGTCTCCAGCAGGGGATTCAGCAGATCAACGAATGGTATAGGAAGAACAACTATCCTTTGGGGCAGGTGGTGGGGAGTCCCCAGGTGGAGCCAGATGGGGTGGTGACCCTGGAGGTGGCCGAAGGGGTGATTGCGGATATTCGCATCGAGTACCTGAATGCCAAGGATGAAAAGGTCAAGGGGAAAACCAAGCCCTATATTATTCTGCGGGAATTGCAGCAGCGGCCTGGGGATGTGTTCAACGAGAAAAAGGCGCAGGCGGATTTGCAAACCCTGTTTGGGCTGGGCATTTTTGAGGATGTGAAGCTGAATTTGGAACCGGCAGAGGACCCGCGCAAGGCGGTGGTGGTGTTGCGGGTGGTGGAGGCGCGCACGGGTTCGATTAATTTTGGGGCGGGCTACAGTACGGCCACGGGCTTTTTTGGCACCTTGGGCTACACGGAGCGGAATTTGGGGGGGCGCCGCCAAACCCTGACGGCCAATATCCAGGGGGGGGAACGGGATATTTTGTTTGATGTGAATTTCCGGGACCCCTGGCTGGCCTTTGACCCGGGGCGCACGTCTTTGGCGGCCAGTGTGTTTAATCGCTTGGCCTTTTCGTATGTTTACAGCGGTGGGGAGCGGGAGGTGGATTTGCCCAACGGGGATTCGCCGCGGATTAACCGTTTGGGGGCGACGATTGATTTTAGCCGCCCGTTTCCGGGAAATTGGCGGGGGACGGTGGGGTTAAGTTACCAGCGGGTGTCGCTTGTGGATGGGAACAACCGGGTGTCGCCGGTGGATGAATTTGGCAACCAACTGGCCGCCAGCCGCAGGGGGATTGATGACCTGTTGCAGGTGAATCTGGGGGTGGCTAAAGACGAGCGGGATAGTCCGACCGACCCGACCCGCGGGTGGCTGTTCCGGGCGGGGTACAGCCAGGCGCTGCCGGTGGGGTCGGGGAGTATTTCCCAGAGCCGCTTCCGCCTGGGGTACAGCTACTACCTCCCGGCCAAACTTCTGCCTTTTCAACGGGATAAGACCGATGTGGTGGCGTTGAATGTGCAGGCGGGGACGATTGTGGGGCGGATGGCGCCCTACGAGGCGTTTAGTTTGGGGGGGGCGGATTCGGTGCGGGGC
>NZ_JBRCEP010000079.1:0-6519 GCF_053491055.1 Gloeomargarita sp. | reverse complement strand
TTGCGTCAACCCTGGGTTTGCTTCGACAAATTGGCGAAATCCCTCCAAATCAGTAATCTTAGCACTATGACCTTTTTGATAGTTCTGTTTCGGGCGATAATCACCAGTTTCTGACCACATTTTTAACCATCTTTGTACGGTTCTGATGCTTATACCAAATAACTCACTAACCTCAACTAGTTTTGCCCCCTTTAAGACTGCTTCGACTGCTTTTTGACGCAAATCGTAACTGTATGGTCTTGCCATCGCTTTTCTCCACAGCATCTATCCTATAATATGACGACCTTACCCTGCTTGACTATAGATGGAATTTCCTATGTCTTTGGGGGGTTTCCTAAGTTATGTTGAGCGATAGAGAACATTCAAGAAGTTCTTGGCTCATTGATCAAAACGAAGAGAAGATGTTGTTACCGCTGCAACCTGTGAAGCGTATTTGATTAAATGGTTTGGTTTATAAACGCTATATGGTTTATCATGATAAAGCTTTAATCTTCTATTCTTTTTAGATGGAGTTACTGCTTGGGCTTCTTCTATTGCCGCATCAATTTATGGGTATCGTATCCTTATCACGATGAAGGCTAACAACAGATGAGTAACGCGCCGGATGCTTGGCGCAGCTAGAGCTGTAGCCCTACTTCTCAACCCTCTAAACGTTTCACCCTAAATCCGGGAGCGCCAAACAGATTTTCTACATCGGTTGGTCTCTGATTTCCATAGCGAGTTGGTTATGTCAATTGCAAAATTAAAGCAGAATCAAGGTTGCACCAAGGGTTTTGGGGGCGGGGTGGGCATTTTTGCGCTATACTATGAGGACTGTTATGAGTAATAGCGGCACAACCCTATGGACCTCACCATTCACCAAGGACTGGGACGCTATCAACAGGTGGATTACCATGCGATTTTGGGTGTGCCTTTGGATGCGGGACCCCAGGAGATTCGGCGCCGGTATATGCGGGTGGCGCGGGCCTTACACCCGGATACCACCAGCCATCTGAGCGAAGAAGACCGACAGATAGCCGCCCAGATTCTTTCCCGCTTGGTGAATCCGGCCTACGAAAAGCTCTATGACGACAAGGTGCGGGCCGAACACAACCTGATTCTGAAAATGATCGGGCAGCAGGTATCCCAAGAAACCCTGTCTTTTGCCACAGAAGCGGCGAATTTGCTCCAGCGGCAGCCAGACCCAGAAGCCTATTACCGGGAAACTCTGGCAAAACTCACCGAGCAGCAGTTTGCCGTGCCCCATGAGACGATGCGGATTATTAACGAAATTAGTGAGTTGAATCTGGCTTTGTTGCGCTGGCAGTATGCGGGGAATACGGTGGCGTTTGGGTCACGTCCGGCCAGCCCTCCCCCGGCGGCAGAACCCGTAGCCGGTGCTGCTGCGCCACCCACGCCGACTACCCCGGAACCGGCAGCGCCTTCCTTTATTGACCAGTTCTACAACCGGGCGGAGGAGTTGGTGCGGCTGAAGGATTACCCAGGGGCGTTGCGGGAATTGGACGATGCCCTCAAGTTGGACAGTGGTGATGCCCGTTGTTTGAGCTTGAAAGGTTATGTGTATCTCCAGACCAACCAACTGAAAATGGCCAAAATTCACTTTGAACGGGCGCTCAAACGGGACAAAACCAACACGCGGGCGCTGCAAGGGCTAGAGGCAGTGGAAAAAATGCTGGCCAAACAAGCCAAGGAAAACGAAGCCAAGGCCAAAGCCGCTCCTCCTGAGAAAAAGAAAAAGGGGCTTTTTGGTTTCTTTGGGCGATGAATTTTCCGCCGCCCACCGGCAGTCGGGATTTGTTGCCTCTGGAGGTGATCCAGAAAACCTGGATTCGCGAGCGGTTGCAGGGGGCGTTTCACCGCTGGGGGTATCACCGGGTGGTCACTCCCACCTTGGAACGCCTCGATACCCTGGTCGCGGGCGGGCGGGTGCGTCCGGAGCGGGTGGTGCAGATTCAAGACCGGGATGGGATTTATGGCCTGCGTCCTGATGTGACGGCTTCGATCGCGCGGGTGGCAGCCAGTCGCTGGGGGCAGATGCACCATCCCCAACGGTTGTACTACGTGGCGAATGTGTTTCGTCCCCATCCCCAACGGGGGCATTGCCAGGAGTCCTACCAGGTGGGGGTGGAACTGCTGGGTGTGGCCGGCCTGTTGGCCGATGGGGAAATCCTGCGTCTTTTACACGATGGGTTGACGGCGATTCAGTTGCCCCCGTGGCGGGTGATTTTGGGGGAAGCGGGGTTGACGCGGTTATGGATTCAGGGGTTTCCTGCGGCCCTGCAGGGGTTGGTGACCGAAGGGTTGATGCGCCTAGACCGGGTGGCGCTGGGGGAATTGCCCTCGCCTTGGCGGGAGCAGGCCTTGGCGTGGTTGGAGTTGCGGGGGGAACCGGCACAGGTGTTGCAGCGGTTGCGTACTTGGGAACTCACGCCAGCCCAGTGGCAGCGGGTCAATCACCTGAAATCCCTGGTGGAATTGTTACCCCCGGATTTCCCCCTGGTGTTGGATGTGAGTTTGATCCCGTCTTGGGACTATTACACCGGCATCGTATTACAGGTGGCGGTGATTCAGGGGCATACGGTGCAGTTGGTGGGGCAGGGCGGGCGCTACGACGACCTGATTGCCACCTACCACCCGGAGGGGAAAACCGTACCGGGGATTGGCTTTTCCCTGAATTTGGAAACTCTGCACCAGCAGCTTTTGCCGGTGGGGGTGTTGCCTCAGCGTCCGGCCCGCCCCGATTGGGTGGTGATTCCCCAGGGGGAAACCGCCTACCGCGCCGCCTTGGACTACGCCCAATACCTGCGGCAGCAGCATCCTCAGCAGCGGGTGGAGCTGGCTTTGGCGCCCCCACCGGAAGCGCCGCTCCAGGGGGTTGTCTGGATAGATGCCGGCGGTGTGGCTCAGGTTTCTACGGGTTGTGAGCGGTCCCCCGAATCCGGGCGCACCCCCAAAGGAATCGTAAAGTGAAATTTGCTGCCCTGCCCCCGCCCTGCCGATTCCGCCCAGATTTGCCCGCCTAGCCCAGTGACAATTTGCCGACAAATGGCCAAGCCCAGTCCGGTGCCCCCCACCGTGCGGCGCAAGGCCCCTTCTTCCTGGTAAAATCGGTCGAATACCGCCTGCAACTGGCTGGGTTCGATCCCCCGCCCCGTATCGGCCACCACCACTTCCAACATCTGCCCCGGTTGCACCTGCGCCCGCACCGTTACCCGCCCCTCCGGGCCGGTAAATTTACAGGCATTGTCCAGCAACTTGACCAACACCTCCACAATGCCTTCTCCATCGGTGCGCAACAGGGGCAAATCCGCCGGTAATTCCACCTGAATCTGGGGCAAGCGGCCCCCCGCGTGGGAACGCAGATGCGCCAAGGCCAACTCCACACATTCGGATAAGGTGATGGCTTCCTTTTGCCATTGCACCCGGCCACTTTCGAGGCGCGACAGGGTGAGAAAATCCTGAATCAACTTGTGCAGCCGCTCGGCGTCACTCATCGCCGCCGCCAGCATTTCCTGGCGCACCGCCGCAGGCATTTCCGGTTCGGTGGCCAAACTTTCCAAACACACCTGGATCGTGGATAGGGGCGTGCGTAATTCGTGGCCGATGATGGCAATCAAATTGGTGCGGGTGCGGTCTAAGGCCTCCAACTGCTGGTTCAACTCGGCCAAACTTTGGTATGCCTGCGCCTGCACAAACGCCAACCCCACCTGGTGGGCAATCGCTGTTACCAAGGCCAAATCCACCTCCCGCCAGGAATAGGGCTTCGCCCCGCAGTGATGCAACTCCAACATCCCCAGCAACATCCCCTGGTGAATAATTGGGGCCATCAACCAGGAGCGCACCCGGTAGGTCTGCAACAGATGCAACAGGGAGGTCTGCCCCTGTAGTTCCGGCGCTATGGTCACGTCGTTCAACCCGATTGCCCGGTCGCGCCCAATCGCCAAAGCAAACAGGGGATTGTCGCTTAAGGGCCAATCCACTCCCTTGAGGGAGGGCACCCCCGCCGCCGTGTACTCGTACTCAATTCGCGCCGATGGGTGGTGAGAACGACAGCGGTACAAAATACAGCGACATTCGGGAAAATTCTGCCCCAATTCCTGCACGGCAATCGGGAAAATTTGTTCGGGGTTGAGGGTGCTGCGAATGGCGCCGGTAATCAAATTCACCAGCCGCTGTTGCCGTTCCTGGTCGCTTAGGGCGCGGTAGGCTTTGAGGATTTTGTACTGACTGGATTGGAGATAGGTCACCAAGCGTTCCACAAAAGGCTCTGGGTGAAAGCCCGCAGGGGCAGCAGAGGGGGGCGGGGCGGTCAACTCGTACTGGGCCATTGCCTGGGCAATTTTTGCCTCTAGCTGGGGTTTGTAGCGGCAAATCCGCTCCAAAAGCAGGCGGGCGACGGTCTGGCTGATGGTGCGCTCAAAGGTCCAAATCCCCTCAAACCGGCGGGCTTGGTCCATCAGCGGCGGCTCGCTAGGGCGTTCTCGGCACACCAAACAAGCCGCGTAGTGACGCCCCAAAACCACCAGATGCCATTCCTGGGCCAGGGGGTCATCGGGGGCAAAGGCAATGGTTTCGTAGGGTTCCGGCACCTGGGCAAAATCCGTCTCCGGGGCGGCCAGCACGTAAATTTGGGAGGTGTGTTGCGCCAACTGACGGTAGCGGCGGGTTTCTTGCCGGTAGTAACGTTCCTTTTGGAAATTGGCAATCACCAGTGGGGCATCCGTACTTCCCAGCACCTGGTCTTCCATCGCGTGGGACAACGCCGTCAGAGAGGCTTTGAAATAAATTTGGGGTCGCAGATGGGGATGAATCTGCAACACAGCCTGCAATATAGAGGGAAAGGGCGCCATACCCAACTGGCGGTTGACAGTTGTATCTTTAACGATAGAAGATTCTGACCCCACTCCCTTGCCATTGTAAAAGAATGCGTACAGCGCCGCTGCCCCCTTGGTGGGACTGGCTTCCTGGCTGGTATGACAACCGCGCGCAAGCCCTGGCCGAACCGGCCTGGTATGTCCATTTGTGGCTGTGGCAGCAGCCGATTCCGGGGGGGATTCAGGGGCGACCGGCCCTGTTTATCGAGCAAGCCAATGCCCTTACGCCCCATGCCCCCTACCGGCAACGGGTGTTGGTGGGGATGGATGCCCAGCACGTGCAGTACTACGCCTGCCGGGAACCCGAACGCTGGCGCGGCTGCGGGGCGCAACCCGAACGCTTGGCGGCCCTCCAAAGCGAAGACGTCCTGCCTTTGTCTGGCTGCATTCTCCGGGTGCAACCAGAAAACGGGGCATTTTGCGCCCGCCCCATGCCAGGGAGTTGTTGCGAATTTATCTATCAAGGGCAAGTGCGGCGGGTGGAATTGGGGTGGTGTGTGAACGCCCAAGAATTTCTCAGCTACGACCGGGGGATTGACCCGGCCACCGGCCAGGCGATTTGGGGGGCGCTCATGGGACCCTACCGCTTCCACAAGCGGGCATGATTGGCTCCCTCACCGGGCAAGTTGCGGCAGTAGCCGGTTCCCAGGGGAAATGGCTGGTCATCCTGACGGTGCAGGGGGTCGGCTGGGAACTCCAGGTGGGACAACGGTGCGCCCAAGCCTTGACCCCAGGGCAAACCGTACATCTCTTTACCCATATGCAGGTCAAGGAAGAACAGCCCCTGCTGTATGGTTTTCGTACGGTGGCAGAACGAGATTTATTCCGGCAACTGCTGCGGGTCAATGGGGTTGGCCCGCAATTGGCCCTGGCGTTGCTTGACACGTTTCCCCCTGGGGATTTGGCGCAGGCCATTGTCACAGGGAATATCGCCCTATTGACCCAGGCACCGGGGGTAGGGGCCAAAACCGCCCAACGCCTGAGTTTGGAACTGCGCCATGCCATGCAGCAATGGTTGGGGGAAGGGCCGACCACTTCTTTACCCGCCCCCATCCGCGAGGAAGTCACCCTCACCCTGGCTGCCCTGGGTTACACCGGGGCCGAAATCAGCCAGGCGCTCAGCCAACTGGGACAAGACCGGGAATGCCAGCAGACCACCGATGCTGAGGTCTGGATTCGTCGCGCGATTCAGTTGCTAAGTTGAGGGGCCAACAATTTGGGCAACGGCATGGCTGAATCCCAAATGAGATGGGAAACCCCAGAAGTGTTGCATCTGGCGTTGCTCATTAAAAGTTATGAAACGACGCACGTTCGTAATTCCACCTTCGCTGTATGTTTATACCCAAATTCAGCAACGGATAGTGCTATCCAAGCACATGTTTCATCCCCCATTGACCCCTGCTGTTTCTCCCCAAAAAGGCAAAGCCACCGACCTGACGGATTCTTGAGCATCACCCAAATGGCACTACCTAAACTTGGGGCAGGTAAAGTGCTTGAAGTTTTTTATATATAGTCATTTTTATTGAAAATGCAACATTTTATGAGAGGGGGGTGTAAGATGGGGAGGAAGGTGAGAATCAAGGAGGAGAATCAGAATGTGTTACAGTCTGGATTTACGGAAGAAGGTGATAAGTTTCATTGAGAA
>NZ_JBRCEP010000078.1:0-23889 GCF_053491055.1 Gloeomargarita sp. | reverse complement strand
CCCCCGCCCCGTGCAGACACCCCTACCCCTAGCCAGTCCGCACTTAGCGGATCAGTCCACCCCCGCCCCTGCTCCCCAACCCAAGGGCCAGGCATCGCTGCTGGGGGGCACTCTGACCAAAGACGCCCGGCAAGCCGCCCTGGACCAGGAGGCCAACACCACCCGCAACGCCCCCGGCCCCACCCAACTGGCCGCCCGTCAGGACTTTGACCTCGGCCCCTATCTGGCCAATCTCCGGCGGCGCGTGCAGGAATACTGGCGTCCCAAGGCCCCGGACCAGCGGCGGCAGACGGTCATCGGCTTTACCATCAACCGCAGTGGCGAGATTTCCAACGTGCGCATCCTGCAAAGCTCCGGTTCTCCCCAAACCGACGCAGAAACCCTCTGGGCGATTCAGCAGGCGGCTCCCTTTGGGGCCTTACCGGAACAATTTCCCTACAACCAACTCAACGTTGAATTCACCTTTAATATCTATGTCAACAATTCCGTGATGCCCTCTCCCCGTAGTTGGTATGGGTTTTAGAAAGCAGAGCCATCCCAACCCTTACACTGATAGGAGGATGACGCAGGGTCAAACGCCGTGAGGTAACCGGGAACTATGGAAGTTGCCAGTCGTCTTTTTGCCGCCGGGGGCATTGTCATGTGGCCGTTGCTGGGGTTTTCGATTCTGGCGCTGGCGTTGATTTTGGAGCGGGTGGTCTTTTGGGTGCAGGTCAACACGCAACAACCCAAAATTGTCCAAGAAACCCTCGCTTTGTACGAACGCAGTCCCCGTTCGGCAATCATTTTGCTCAAACAAAATAGCCATCTGCCCCTGGCGCGCATTTTTTTATCTGCGCTCGAACTGGACGACCCCAACCCGGAGGAATTTCGCCTCGCCCTGGAAACTGCCGCCCAAGCAGAACTCCCCTTGATCAAACGGTTTAATACGGTGTTTGAAACCATCATTAGCCTGTCGCCCCTTTTGGGGTTGTTGGGCACCGTCTTGGGGTTGATTACCAGTTTGAGCAATTTGCGGCTTGGGGATTTGGGCGGCAGCCAATCGGTGGCGGTGACGGCAGGCATTAGCGAAGCCCTCATTTCTACAGCGGCGGGGCTGGTTGTCGCCATGACCACCCTGTTGTTTGCCAATGTGTTTCGGGGGTTATATCAGCGGCAAATCGCCCTGATTCAAGAATACGGCGGTCAATTGGAATTACTTTATCGCCATCTCTACGAAAAAGGAGGACTCCATGCGGCTCAACGAGGAGAATGAATCCCTCGCCCAGATCAACATCGTCCCCATGATTGATGTGATTTTTGCCATTTTGGTGTATTTTATTGTCAGTACCCTCTCCCTCACGCGCCTCGAAAGTCTGCCGGTGAATTTACCCAAAGCGGCTACCGCGCAGGGACAAAAGGCACCACCGGTCACGGTCAGTTTGACCAAGGAAGGTACGGTTGCGGTGAATCGCGAAACGGTACCTTTAAGCGACCTGCAAGGGCGGGTACGGGCGCTGGTGCCCACGGGACAACAGGTGATCGTGGTGATCAATGCTGACCGGGATGCCAACTATGGGCAAGTGGTGGCCATTATGGATCAACTGCGGCAAATCCCCGGCGTGCGGATTGCGGTGGCTACTCAGCGTCCTTAGCGGTTTCGTGATCATAACCGGCATGATGCCGGCAGGGGTGGCACAAACGCCGGAGGGACGGGCAGCAGACTTGCGCACCCGAGCGCGTACCACAGACAACGTAAATTACGGCCAAGGCGGGGCAGCCCGCATCGAGTTGCGCCAGGAACGTCCAGGGGGTTGGCCTTTGCCCTTTGGGGTGCAGTTTGGCCCCGGTCTCAGCGGTGGCGATCCGGGGTCGGGACCTGCAGGTTATGGGGCAGATTCGATTTTGGTGGAAATTGTGATACCGGTGAATTGATCCCATCCCCGTGATGTTCCGGTCATGACCAAAAGCATGGGTGACTGATGGGGTTATTTTCAGCAACTTTCCTGGAACCCCTTGTGTTGATTTTTGTACTTATGTGGCAGGGTTGAAAGCCGTATCAATCAGGGGTCATGCGCAATCGCAGCAAATTGCAGTGTGTTTTAGGACTCTGGCAATGGCACAACAGATGCCTGGAGCAATTCTTGTCCAGCGCCCTTGTTATAGGATTACTGTTTCAGTTGCCAATGGAATTGCTTGAGATTGGGGTAAAGACGCCCAAACGTGATAACTTTTTCGTTTTGGGTGTTGCCGGTCCAAGGGTTCGGAAATGCCAACGTCTCAACCAACCGACTCAGCGTTTTGCTGCAAAAAACTCTTGACAGTGCCTTTACGAGTCGGATTACGGACTGCGTAAGAATTCCCCGACCTTAGTCCGAGGGAGTGTTGACAGGTATCCTCACCCCCAATTTACAACCGCCGTAGAATACTGCACCCGTGGGAATCCGTGCCACAGGTTACCCACAGGCCGTAAATTCGACTCAAATGGAGCACTTGCGCCGTTTGTTCCGGGCTGGGTCGCCAGGGGTCGGGGTTGTGGTAGGCGTAGTAGGCTTCGACCCCGTCAATTCCCAGGGCGCTGGCCGCCGGGATCAATTCACTCGCCGGTTTTTTGTAACGTTCCGGGTGCGCCAATACCGCTAATCCCCCCGCTCCCTGAATCGCCGCAATCACTGCCGCCGCTGCGTAGTCATCCCCTAAGGGAGTCGTGCCCCGTAAATAGGGAGCCATGCCCGCGTGCTGGGGGTCAAACCCATACCCCAAAATATGCACTTCCAACCCCAGCAACTCACAACTAATCTCTACCCCCGACCAGAGCAGGGGTTTGCGGGGATGGTTCAAACTCGCCAGATAGGCCGCGGCCCGTTGGTAGCCCTCCACACTGTGATGATCCGTGATGGCCAAGCCCTGCAAGCCACAGGCAATCGCCTGCTGGATCACCTCCTCCGGCGCCAAACGACCGTCCGAATGCACCGTGTGCAGGTGAAAATTATAAATGTCGGGACAACTGCGGGCGTGCAAACCGACCCAGGCATCCTTGAGCGCCTTGATGGTGGGTCTGGGTGAAGTAACCGTCGCCGCCATCGGTATCCCCTCGTGACAACGTAAACCTTTGTTAAGATTCTACGGTCTTAGCATACCATAGCCTGCGGGTAATGTATTAAGTTTTTGCTTATACGGCCCTGCACAACCGTTAATCAGTCCTGGCGATGTGGTAATTTAGAAGGGTTGTGCGTTAACCACCCCCTATGGCGGTTCCGAAGAAGAAAACCTCCAAAGCCCGCAGTCGTCGGCGCAAAGCGGTTTGGAAACGGGAGGCGCTCTTTCAAGCCCGCAAGGCCATCTCCCTGGCCAAATCCATTCTTACAGGGCGTTCCCGCAGTTTCTACTACCCACTGGCGGCGGAGTCGGATGAGGAGGAGTCCTCGTAGAGCGCCCGCGCCGCATCGAGAATCCGGTGTGCTAGGGCGAGTTTAGGCAGCAAGGGAAATTCCCGCCGTTGCCCCTGCCGGTCGAGCCAAAGGCCGCGGTTGGTGGGGCTAGCGAACCCAGCGCCGGGTTCATCCACCGGGTTGGCCACAATGGCATCGAGCCGCTTATGCTTGAGCTTTTCCCAGGCGGGGGCTTCCAGGTCGCCGGTCTGGGCGGCAAATCCCACCAAGAGTTGGTGCGGTTGTTTGCGGGCACCCAAGGCTTGCAGAATATCCGGGACGGGTTCCAGCGGCAAACAAGCGGGTAAGGCCGCCTTGGGGAGTTTGTGGGGGTGATAGGTGCTAGGTTGCACATCGCCCACTGCTGCCGCCATGAAACACCAGTTGTGGGTAGGAAAGGCCGCCAGCACTGCTTGATACATTTCTGGCCCACTGGTAACGGCCACCACTTGGTCGCAGGCGGGCAAAGGCAGCGCCACCGACGCATGGATTAACGTTACTTGCGCGCCCCGATGTTTGGCTGCCTGCGCCAACGCCAGCCCCATAGCCCCTGTCGCCGGATTGCCCAGAAACCGCACCGGGTCCAGATGCTCCCGCGTGCCCCCCGCCGTGACCAGAATTTTGTAGCCAGCTAAATCCCGCTGCCCCCCGGTAAGCAACAACGATTCCACCCAGGGGTCAATTTCTGCCGGTTCCGCCATGCGTCCGGCCCCCACCGCATCACAGGCAAGCAGACCTGAGCGCACCCCGACTGCGTGAAAGCGCGGCCATTGGTTCAGTTGGGCGTAATTATGTTGCACTGCTGGTTGCTGCCACATGGTGGGATTCATGGCTGGAGCGACCAACACGGGGGCCGAGCTGGCCAACAGGGTATTGGTAAGCAGGTCGTCGGCGTGTCCCTGCGCCACTTTGGCCAGTAAATCCGCCGTGAGCGGGGCCACCAGAATCACCTCTGCCCAAGTACCCAATTCGATGTGCAGGGGGCGACCGGTGGGTTGCCAAAAATCCCGTTCGGTATAGGCGGGCTGACGGCTGAGGGTGCTGATGGTCAGGGGTGTGATGAACCGCTCCGCCGCCGGGGTAAGAATGCCGCGCACCTGATGCCCCCGCTGCACCCACTGGGAAATCAACGTACATACCTTATAGGCGGCAATGCCCCCGCCGATGCCCACCAGAATCCGCCCCATTAGGGATGCGTCACCCGATAGACCGTCTCGCGGCGCCCAAACCAGTCGTAGCGATGGTCACGAATTTGGGCGTAGCAGGCATCCCCTAGAGATTTCAGCGCCGTCATACGCCGGTATCCCTCCACCCAAGGCGCCAATCCCGGCACCAGACTGGCCAATTGTTCCACAGCGGCGCTGCCCTGCCACCGCCGGTATGGGTGGTTTTGTTCCAAAAGCAGCATGCCCTCAGCACAGGTTAGTGGTGTAAGGTCCCAGGCCGCCAAAGCCGCCTCATCCTGCATGGGAATATAGGTGAATAAACGGCCGCGGTCCAATGCCACCACCGCTTGCACCCCGGCACAGCAGAGGTGACACAGGCCATCGTAAATAATTACATAAGGGGTCATGGGCATCCTGGCGCCACTCTCTATCATGGTAGCGGGTCGGCCAGATGTCTGAACGCGGGTGAGCGGAAATTCCCCGCCAAAGCAGGGTCAGATGATTGCATGGTGCCCTCTTTGGTACCAATTGAAAATCATCCCGAGCGCAAGACAGTTGCGCCCCCTTGGTTACAACCAGGCAATTAGGAACCCAGACCGTAGGATGGTAACCGCCGCAGTGGGTGCACAGGGAAATTGCCGTGTTGCCCGCGGCACATCCCTACGCTCGCTCGGATGACCTACAGCCGCACCCTGGGGTCAATCACAGCCGTGAGTAGGTCAATGGCAATACTCAAAACCACCACCACCACCGCTAAAAACACCACAATCCCCTGCACCGTGGGATAGTCGCGCAGGTGAATGGCCTCGTACAACCGATATGCCAACCCCGGCCAGGAAAAGGTCACTTCCGTAACAATGGCGCCGCCCAACAGAGAAGCCAATGTCAAGCCCAATAGGGCCACCACCGGAATCAACGCATTGGGCAGCACATGATGGGTCAAAATCCAGCGAGGCGGAATCCCCCGCGCCCGTGCCGCTTCCACGTGATCCCCCTGCCACTGCGCCCGCACCTGTACCCGCACCAGCCGTTCTAGCAAACCGCTTAACGCCATCCCCAACGTCAGACTGGGCAAGGCCAGATGGTGTAAGGTAATGCCCAATTGCCGCCAATTTCCGGCCAGCACACTATCCACTACGTACAAACCCGTAGGTCCGGCTGGGGGCACTTCCTGCACCGGAAACCGCACCCCCAAAGGGAACCACCGCCACCCGACGCTCAACCACAACTGCAACAGCATCCCCAACCAAAACAGGGGCACGGCGTAACTGACGATACTAAACAACTTGCCGGCAACCGCTACCGGACGAGACGGCGGACGACTGCCCGTGACCAACCCCAGCCCCACCCCCAACCCTGCCGCCACCAAAAAACCCGCCAGCCCCAATTCCACCGTCGCGGGCAGGTACGCGGCAATGATGTCCTTTACCGCCCGCCCTGGTTCTGTCAAGGACATACCCAAATTACCCCGCACCAACTGCCCCAGATAATGCAGATACTGCACCCACAAAGGCCGGTCTAACCCCAACTGCACACGCAACGCCTCCTTGACCGCTGCCGGCGCCCGTCCCCCATAAACCGCATCCACCGGGTCCCCCGGCGTAGCCCGCAACAGCACAAACACCACCGTCACCACCGTCCAGACCATCACCGGCGCCAAGCACAGCCGCACCAACACATAATTGCGTATTTGTGGCCACCGCCCCACCGTATGCCACCCCAAACCGGTCACAATAGTTAAAGAATAACCAATCCCTTCACTGCAATCTCTGCCATGACGTCAACTGACTGGGCGGACCAAATCCGTGGTATTGATGAAACCCTGTCCAAACGGCATCTCGAATTGGACCCGGCAGGTTATTTCATTATTTACATTGACCCCCAAGAAGGCTACATCTACGCCCAATGGTTTACGACGGTCATTGACGCCCGGGGACTGGCCACCGACCCCGACACCGGCCAACCCATTCCTGCCCGCGGCGGCCCCAAACGGGAACCCAAATATGTGTTCCGGGGACGCACCGCCAAAGAAGTGTGTGTGGAAATTTTTGAAAAATGCACCAGTTTTCAGCCGGTGAGTCAATTGAGCCATGCCGCCTACCTGGGGCGAGAATTGATGCGGGCAGAAATGGCTTTGCTGCGCGGCGAACCCTACATCCAAGACTAGGGCGGTGACCATTCTCCTGACCAACGACGACGGCATTGACGCCCCTGGTTTGGCCATCCTCACCGAGCTGCTGCCCGAGGCCCTGGTGGTGGCGCCCCAAACCCCCTGTTCCGGGTGTGGGCATCAGATCACCACCCGCCACCCGATCCCTGTGGAAACCCGTTCCCCCCAGCGCTATGCCGTCCAGGGCACCCCTGTAGATTGCGTCCGCCTGGCGCTGGGCCACTGGCAACCGGAGACGACCTGGGTGATTGCCGGGGTCAACCAGGGCGCAAATCTGGGGGTGGACATCTACCAATCGGGAACCGTGGCTGCCGTGCGGGAAGCAGCCTTTCATCGCATACCTGCCATTGCCCTATCCCAATACCAGCCAGCCGGGCAGGTGATCGATTGGGCGCGCACCCAGCGCTGGCTCGCACGGGTCCTCCACCTGCTGTTCCAAAAGCCGGAACCGGGCAGTTTTTGGAATGTGAACTTTCCCGCTTTGCCCCCTGCGGCCCCCGAACCGGACCTGGTTTTTTGTCCACCCTGCACCCAACCCTTGCCCATCCGGTACGCCGCCACCCCCCAAGGATTTCTCTACCAAGGGGTGTACCACGAACGGGCCTGCGACCCCACCGCCGATGTGGCCGTATGTTTTGGGGGACACATTGCCATCAGTCAAATTCGGGTGTGTTAATTTCCCCAGTGGACCAAGCCCATCTCAAACGGATTGGCCAAGTCCGGGTGATGGGGCAACAACCGCACCGCAAACCCTTGCAACCCACTGCTGCGGTAACTCACCTCCCCGGTGTAGCGGTAGCAACCATCCCCGTCTGGTCCCTGACAGGTCATGGGCACCACCTGCCCCACGGGAATATGGCCAGTGGCATCCACCTCCCCCTGGTACAGTTGCACCTGCACATCCTGGGGCGTCAAACCGCCCAGGTGAATCCGCGCCGTCACCCCAATCGGTTCGTACACCCGCACCTCCTTGGGAGCCTGCGCTATCACTTCCCGAATTTTGATGTCGTACCAATGCTGAAACACCTGGGCCTTCCAGTCCGCCAACGCTTGCGCCTTGGCATAGGCCTGCGCCGACATGTGCAGCCAGCGGTCGCTGACCGGGAAATAGACTTCCTGGGCGTACTGCTGCACCATCCGTTGGGTGTTAAATAGGGGCGTATTGATGCGAATCGCCGCCTTCATCTTGGCTATCCAGCCCCGGGGCAGGCCCTCCGCATCCCGCTGGTAGTACAAAGGCAAGACATCTTCCTCCAACACCTGGTACAGGGCGTTGGCGTCCAGTTCATCCTGCAATTGCGTATCCGTATATTCCTCCCCCCGCCCGATCGGCCAGCCCGTGTTCACGTAATCCGCCTCTGCCCACCAGCCATCGAGGGTGCTCAGGTTGGGCACCCCATTCATGGCCGCCTTCATGCCGCTGGTGCCTGATGCCTCACGGGGACGACGGGGGTTATTTAGCCACACATCGCACCCGGCCACCATCAACCGCGATGTATTGATGTCGTAGTTGGGCACAAACACAATCTGCCGCTCCAGGCCATGTTCCTTGGCGAAATGAATAATCTCCCGGATCATCTCCTTGCCCGGCTGGTCCTTAGGATGCGCTTTTCCCGCAAACACAAACTGGATGGGGCGCTGCCGGTCTGCCAACAGCTTCAACAACCGCTCCGGCTGGGCCAAAAACAAATTCGCCCGCTTGTAGGTGGCAAACCGCCGGGCAAACCCAATCGTCAGGGCCTCTGGGTCAAGCACCTCGCGGGTTTTGAGAATTTCCGCCTGGGACGCCCCCCGCTCCGCCAAGGCCCGCCGCAGCCGTTCCCGCACGTAGAGGATCATCTGCATCTTCGCCCGGTCATGGATACGCCACAATTCCTCATCCGGGATCGCCTCCACCCGCTGCCACTCCGGCGCCGTTGCCGGTAACGCCCACCAATCCGGGCTGATGTATTTCTGATAGAGATTCTGGGTCGCAGGCGCCACACAACTGCGGGCGTGTACCCCGTTGGTGATCCCCCGAATCGGCACTTCCGCCTCCGGCGTCAACCCCCACAGGGACCCAAACATCTGCCGACTCACCCGCGCGTGCAACTGACTCACCCCGTTGACCAGACTCGCCATGCGAATCGCAAAAATCGCCATATTAAACGGCGCTTGAAAATCCCCCGTGTGCTCTCTGCCAAGCGAGAGAAACTCCTGCTCCGACAGGCCAAAAATTTCCCGATACCGCCCCAGGTAATAAAGAATCTTGTCCGGCGGGAATAAATCAATCCCCGCAGGCACCGGCGTATGGGTGGTAAACACCTGGCTGGCGCGCACCGCCTCCTTCGCCGCCGCAAACGACAACCCCTGCTCCACCATCAACTCCCGGATGCGTTCCAGAGACAGAAACGCCGAATGCCCCTCGTTCATGTGATAGACCGTCGGCTGGAGTCCCAACGCCCGCAACGCCTTGACCCCCCCAATGCCCAACATCATCTCCTGATGAATCCGCACATCCAGGTCGCCGCCATACAACTGGTCCGTAATGTCCTGGTCGTAAGGATTGTTGGGAGGAATGTTGGTATCCAATAAGTACAACGGCACCCGACCCACATCCACCCGCCAAATCCGGGCATACACCACCCGCTGCGGGAAGATCACCTCGATGCGCAGTTCCGACCCGTCCGCCTGCCGCTCCAGATGCAACGGCAAATTGTAGAAATCATTGATCGGATAGCGCTCCTGCTGCCAGCCATCGGCAGTGAGATATTGCTGAAAATAACCCTGTTGGTACAACAGCCCCACACCCACCAGCGGCAAACCCAAATCACTAGCCGACTTCAGGTGATCCCCTGCCAGCACCCCCAACCCTCCGGAATAAATCGGCAAAGCCGTCGTCAGGCCAAATTCCGCCGAAAAATAGGCATAGCATTCCTGGGTTCTTGTCCCCCGCTGCCGCTGATACCAACTGCGCTCCTGCAAATAGTCCTGCAACTCCCGCTGCGCCCGTTCCAGATGCGCCAAAAACCCATCATCCGTACTGGCTGCCTGCAACCGCTCCTGGCTGATCGTCCCCAACATCAACACCGGGTTGTGACGGCTCTCTTCCCACAAATCCGGGTCTAACCGGCGAAACAGCTCCTTAACTTCGTCGCTCCAATCCCAATACAGGTTGTAGGCCAAAGCCCGCAACGGCTCCAATCGCGCCGGCAAAGCCGGAGACACCTTAAACGTACGAATCGGGCGCATAGGTTTACCAAACGTAACTTGGCACTCAGTGTAACCGCTCCCCCGCCGCTGGCAATCTTTCTTAACCCTAACTTCAAGTTCTTCAAGTTTCTACATTGCTTAACCGGGCCGGCTGACCCGCCTGAGCAGGCCATGCTTGGGCGCCCAGAGCATCGCCAGGAGAAATAGCAGCGTTTGTACCAACACAATACAGCCTCCTGTCGCCGCATCCAGATAATAACTCAGGTAAGTTCCCAACCCACTGGCCGCCAGCGCCGAAAGCACCGACCAAATCAACATCCCATCAAAGCGGTCCGTCAGCAAATAAGCCGTCGCACCAGGGCTAATCAACATCGCCACCACCAACACCACCCCTACCGTTTGCAACGCCACCACAATTGTGAGGGACAACAACGTCAACAACAAATAATGCAACCCCGTGACATTGATGCCAATCGCCCGGGCGTGGGTGGGGTCAAAACAAAACAAAAGCAAATCATTCTTAAACAGCAAAAGCACCGCCAGGGTCACCGTCCCAACCACCAACGTTTGCACCATTTCTGAAGTGGGAATACCCAGCACATTACCAAACAAAATATGCAAGAAATCCACATTACTTGGCGTTTTGGAAATCAACACCAACCCCAGGGCAAACAATCCCGTAAACACCAAACCGATCACCGTATCTTCCTTGATGCGGGTTTGTTTTTGAATCCAACCCATCAACCACACCGCACCCACCCCAAAAACCAAGGCCCCCAAGGCCAAAGGCAGCCGCAAAACATAGGCCAAAACCACCCCAGGGGTCACCGCATGGGCAACTGCATCCCCCAGCAACGCCCACCCCTTGAGGATCATATAGCAGGACAAAACCCCACACACCACCCCAACAAAACCACTCACCAGCAGGGCTTTGACCATGAATTCGTACTGCAAGGGTGCCGTCAACCAATCCCACATCAATACCAGCCTTAAGTTGCCCATAAATAAATAAACCTGTTGCTAGGGAACAATCCCCGGCAAGGGAACCCCAAACGTCCGGTTGAGATTTTCGGGGGTAAATACCTCTTGCGTTGCACCGTAGGCCAAAATGGTTTGGTTGATAAAAATAATTTGGTCGCAAAAGGTAGAAATTCCACTCAAATCGTGACTGGCAACCAAAATGGTATGCCCTGTATCCCGCAGGTGCATCAGCAATTGAATCATTGCCCGTTCCGTGTTCATATCCACCCCATTAAAGGGTTCATCAAGGAGTAGAATACGGGCTTGTTGGGCCAAGGCCCTGGCCAAAAAAGTCCGTTTTTTTTGCCCTCCCGATAGTTCCCCGATCTGCCGGTCTTTCAGGGGCAACATATCCACCTGTCGCAGGCTCATTTCCACAATGTGCCGGTCCAGTGGGCGAGGGATGCGCAACCAATTCATATAGCCATAGCGACCCATCATCACCACATCCTGCACCCGCACCGGGAATTGCCAATCCACCTGCTCGCTTTGGGGCATATAGGCCACCCATCCCCGCTTGTGCGCCTGCGGAATGGGCAACCCCTCAATCCACACCCGCCCCGTTTTCGGCGTAATCAACCCCATAATGGTCTTAAAAAGCGTTGATTTGCCGCTGCCATTCATCCCCACCAAACCCACCATGGTTCCGGCTGGCAGAGCCAAATTGATGCCGTACAAGGCCACCTGGTCGTGATAGGTAACCGTGACATTTTCAACCACAATCCTGGGGGTCTGGCGCATGGCATTCACTCCGAAAAGGGGCTGGGTTTCGTAAACCTTGGATCAGGGTATGGACGTTGTGTTCTAACATCTGTAGGTAGGTGGGGGCGGCCCCCCCTGGCGGCGTCAGGGAATCCACATAAAAAATCCCGCCAAATTGCACGTTGGCTTCCTTAGCCACCTGCCTTTGTGCCTGGTCCTTCACCGTACTTTCACAAAACACCGCCGGTACTTTGCTGGCGCGCACCTGGTCAATCGCACGGCGAATTTGTTGGGGCGTACCCTGCTGTTCCGCATTGATCGGCCAGAGATAAATTTCTTGGAGTTGGTAATCCCGCGCCAAATAACTAAATGCCCCTTCACAGGAGACCAAAACCCTTTGGGAAGGGGGAATAAGGCTCAAGGATTGCTGTAATTTTTGGTCTAGCTCTTGAATTTTTTGTTGGTAGTTCCGGGCATTTTGGGTGTAAATGGCGGCCTTGCCAGGGTCCAATTTTACCAAGGCTTGGCGGATGTTTTCTACGTAAATCAAAGCCAATTTGGGAGACATCCAAGCGTGGGGATTGGGTTGGTTTTGGTCGGCACCCGCACGCATGGGAATCGGCCTAATTCCCTGGGTTACTGTCACCCTGGGCACACCCCGCAAATGGCTGTAAAATCGCTCCGCCCACCGCTCCAAACCCAGACCATTTTCTAGGATCAAACGAGCATTTCGGGCACGAACCATATCCATCGGCGTCGGTTCGTACCCGTGAATTTCTACCCCCGGTTTGGTCAGCGATTCCACCCGCACCTGCGCCCCGGCCACATTCCGGGTCATGTCCGCCAATACGGTAAAAGTGGTGAGAATCACCTTTTCCTGGGCCTGCGGCGGCGTGGCATGGCCCTGACACCCCCCGACCCACAACACCAACCCCCAAACCCACCAACCCCGCATTGGCCCTTTTCATAATCATTTCATCAATGCCAGCATACCATCCTGACCGCCGGGTTTTCATAGTCTTTTCATTTTCTGTTATTTTTCTTAACGCCAGGGTCTGGGACGCCGTTTCCCCCCTAGCTTCACGCCTTGGCGAGTTTTTGTCGCAACGCTTGCCGGGCTTGCTCTAGGGCTTGGGGGAGTCCTTGCGGGTCTTTGCCCCCGGCTTGGGCCAAATTCGGTCGGCCACCGCCCCCACCGCCACAGCGTTTGGCCAAATCCCCCACCAAGTGCCCGGCCTGCAGCCCCAACTGCACCACTTCGGGGCTAAACGCAGCGACTAACGTCACCTTATCGGCAGCGGGAACCGACCCCAACACCACCGCCCCTTTGCCCAGTTTTTGCAGTAATTCTTGGGCGGCCTGTTTCAGGGCTTCGCCTTCCACCTGCCCCAACTGACCGACCAGTAATTGGTAGCCATTGACCGTTTCGGTTTGGCTGAGCAATTGCAGGGCTTGAGAGCGGGCCAATTGGGCATTTAATTGCTCAATCTGTTTGGTCTTGGCTTTCAATTCCTGTTGCCATTCCCGCACCCTTGGGATAATCTCTTCCGGCTTGGTTTTGAATAGATCGGTTAACTCTTTAACCACCGCATCCCGCTGGTTTAGGTAGTCCAAAACCGCCAAGCCCGCTACCGCTTCAATCCGGCGAATGCCACTGGCAATTCCCGTTTCCGCCACAATCTTAAACAGGCCAATTTCCGCGGTGTTGGTGACATGGGTGCCACCGCACAATTCCATGGAAACCCCAGGAATATCGATCACCCGCACCGGGTCGCTGTACTTTTCCCCAAACATGGCAATTGCCCCCCGCGCCTTGGCTTCAGCCAACGGCAAGGTCAACACCTGCGCCGGATGGGCTTCCGTAATCCAAACATTAATCTGCCATTCCAACTGCTGCAATTCCGCCGGGGTGAGGGGACGGGAGCAATTGAAATCAAACCGCAACCGTTCCGCCGTCACCAGAGAACCGGCTTGGGCAATGTGGGGGTCAATCAGCTTTTGTAATGCAGCTTGCAGGAGATGGGTGGCCGTGTGATGGGCTTGGGTGCGATACCGCCGCCAGCGATCGACCTGCGCCTGCACCGTCATTCCCACGGCCAGTTCCCCCTGTTCCACCCGCCCGTAATGCACCCACAGGTCGGCTTTTTTTTGCACATCGGTCACCCGAAATCTCAGCGTGCCGTCGGGGCTTTCCAGTATGCCCGTATCCCCCACCTGACCCCCAGATTCCGCATAGAAGGGAGTGGCTGCCAAAATCACCAGCACATCGCCAGCAGTCGCATCACACCGACTGACCCGCTCCTGGCCCTGCACGATGGCTTGTACTGTGGTTGTACCGCTAATGTTTAAGTACCCAGTAAATACAGTTTTCCCCAATTCCTCAGCCCATTCCACCCATTGATTGGCCGCCAAAACATCTACCGTTTCTTGCCCTTCCCGTGACAGTTCCCGGTGTTTGGTCATTTCCTGCTCATACCCGGCCATATCCACGGTAAGTTGGTGCTCCGCCGCAATTTCGGCGGTCAATTCGACGGGAAAGCCGTAGGTAGTCGCCAAATCAAAGGCCACTTTGCCGCTGATTTGCCGGGGCTTTTGGGCGATGACCGCAAAAAGCAATTGTTCGCCCACATCCAGGGTTTTCAAAAATTGCTGTTCTTCGCGGTCCAATTCCTGTTGAATTGTCGCCGCCCGTTCGGCCACATGGGGATAGGCAGACCGCGCCAACTCAATGGCAGTTTGGGCCAATTCCGCCGTAAACGGACGCCGCAAACCCAACAGACGCCCATGCCGTACCAACCGTCGGATCAACCGCCGCAAAATATAGCCCCGCCGGACATTGCTGGGAATCACCCCATCGGCAATTAGATGGACCACCGCCCGCAGATGGTCACCAATGATGTTCAGGGATAAACGCTGTTCCCAGGTGGCTTGGGCATAGGAGAGATGCAGCCATTCTGCCGTCTGTTGAATCAGGGGAAAAATCAAATCCGTTTCGTAATTGCTCCCTACATTTTGCAGGATGCGGGCCAACCGCTCCAACCCCATTCCTGTATCAATATTCTTGTGCGCCAGGGGGGTCATGGCCCCGGTTGCATCCCGGTTCCATTCCATAAACACCAGGTTGTAAATTTCCACAAACCGTTCCTCATCCGTGAGGTCAACCGCACCGGGTTGGGGGGCGAAATCGTAATAGATTTCGGAGCAAGGGCCACAAGGGCCTGTGGGCCCTGCTGCCCAAAAATTGTCCGCCGCACCCATTTTTTGAATCCGTTCCGGCGGCAACCCCACCACCTCCTGCCACAGGGTCACGGTCTCCGTATCCTCGGCCAACACACTCACCGCCAGATGTTCCGGGGGCAGGCCAAACCCCTGGGTGACCAATTCCCACGCCCAGGCAATGGCTTCGGCTTTGAAATAGTCCCCAAAGCTGAAATTGCCCAGCATTTCAAAAAAGGTGTGGTGGCGGCGGGTGCGTCCCACATGGTCAATATCGTTGGTGCGTAAACAGCGCTGGGCCGTAGTGACGCGGGGGGCAGGGGCCGGTTGCTGTCCCAAAAACACCGGCTTAAACGGCAACATCCCGGCAATGGTCAACAAGACGGTGGGGTCGCTGGGGATCAACGACGCACTGGGCAAGACCTGATGCTGCCGCTGGGCGTAAAAATCGAGGAACTGTTGCCGGATGGCATCGCCGCTGAGGGGCATAGGGACAAGCGGAATGGTGAGGTATCTCAATTTTACGGATTTTCTGCCCCGATGACTGCCGATGGCCGGGTAGGGGAGACGGTGGAGCGGTGCTGGGAAATGCGGTTTTTCTAAGCTTTTTTCTTCGCCATCTTGGCTTGTTTGCAGGGGATCGGTTACAATTACGGTGCGCTTTGCCCCATAACCGCTATTTGGCCACTGCCGTTTACACCAGCCAGGGAGTTTGTGGGTGTCGTGATGATGACGGATTCATCCCCTTTGAGCCTCACCGACCGCCTGATGTTCTTGCGGGAAGTGCCCATTTTCCGGGGCATTGATGACTACGATTTCCTGCGGGATTTGGCGGTGGAGATGGTGGAATTGCATTTCCAACCGGGGGAAACGATTTTTGAGCGCGGGGATATTGGGCAACTGTTGTATATTCTTTCGGCGGGCCAGGTGAAGATTCATATTGGCGAGCTGGAATTGGCGCGGTTCGAGGCGGGGGCCTATTTTGGGGAAATGTCCCTATTTGACAGTGAGCCCCGTTCGGCTTCGGTGACGGCGCTGACGCCCTGTACCTGTTTGTGTTTGTCCCAGCCTCAGATGCGGGAGGCGATTGTGAATAATCCGGCCATTGCCTTAAATATCATCCAAAATCTCTGCCAGCGGATTCGCCGCCTAAACCAGTTGGTCAGCGTAGGTGCCTATGCCGGTTAGCCGTCGGGAGCGCATTCGGCGGGTGCTGCTGACGGTTCTCTGGTACAACCTGGGGGTGTTGGGGGTCAAGCTGGCGGTGGGGTTGGGGACGGGTTCCCTGGCGATTTTGGCCGATGCCCTGCACAGTGTGACGGATAGCTTGAGCAATGGGCTGGGATTGCTGGTCAACCACTGGGCCAAGCCGGAACCAGACCGCCACCATCCCTACGGACACCAAAAGTTTGAGGCGATTGCGGCGCTGGGCATGGCTGTATTTTTGGGTATCACCTGTTTTGAGCTGCTCCAGCAGGCGGTGGGGCGGTTGCGGGGCCAGACGCCGCCGCCCCAGGTGGGAAGTCTGGAATTGGGGTTGCTCCTGTTGGTGCTGGGGGTGAACTGGGCTGTGGGTTGGTATGAACAACAGCAGGCCCAACGCCTGGACAGTCCCATCCTGCTGGCCGATGCCGCCGACACCCTCACGGATGTGTGGATCAATCTCACGGTGCTGGCGGGTTTGCTGGGGGTCATGGCCGGGTGGACCTGGCTGGATGCGGTGGTGGCAATCCCCGTGGCGTTGCTGGTCTGGCGCAGTGGTTGGCAGATTTTGGCCACCAATTTGCCCTGGCTGGTGGATGCGATGGCGATTGCTCCGGAAGCGATTGCCCAGGTCGCCCAGCAGGTGCCGGGGGTGGTGGAATGCCATGACATTACCTCGCGGGGCGTGGTGGGACGGCAGGTGTTTATTGAGTTGCATTTGGTGGTGGCGACTACGGACCTGGTGGCAGCCCACGCGGTGAGCGAACAGGTAGAAGCGTTATTACAAAAGCACTATGGCCCGGCGGGCATCACGATTCATATCGAACCCCAGCGGATTTGCCATTTGCCCAAACCAGTTGATACATTAGAACCAAACCGAGGGACGGATCATGCCTAATACGCCGGAAATGTGGTTGCAACAAGGGTTTCGCTTGGCCTTGGGATGCGCCGGAGTGGTGATGGAGTGGGTGCAAGACGAACAGAAACGCCAGGCCCAACTACAGCAGTGGCAACAGGAGATGGCCCAACTGGCCCAGGAATTGGTCGCCAGAGGGGAAAAAACGGAAGCGGAAGCGCGGGAATTTGTGGAACGGCTGTGGAATCGGCGCAATCCCCCACCCCCTGCCTCGCCCCCGGTGGAAGTGACGGTGACCAGTGGCGATAGCCCCGCGGATGCGGCGGCGCAACTGCAGGAATTGACCCAGGAACTCTCAGCGCTGCGTGAATCCCTAGAGCAGTCCCGCCCCGGCGAGTAACCCCCAAAGCTGGTACAGTGGGTTTAGGTTGCCTGGGAACGCCCTATGCCGCATCCTCTGTACATTGCCTTTATCTGGCATCAGCACCAACCCTTCTACAAAAGCCTGCTAACGGGAGAATACCGGATGCCCTGGGTGCGGCTCCACGGGACGAAGGATTACTTGGATTTACTACTCCATCTCACCCGCTACCCCAACTTCCACCACACGATTAATCTGGTGCCATCGCTGCTGGTGCAGATCGACGACTATGCCCAAGGGCGGGCAATGGACCCCTACCTGCAGGTGAGCTTGAAAGCGGCGGCAGACTTGAGCGAGTGGGAACGGAATTTTGTGGTGACCAGTTTTTTTGACGCCCACCACCGCACCATGATTGACCCCTATCCGGGGTATCGCCGCTTGTATGAACAACAGCAGACCAAAGGGCGCGCCTGGTGTCTGGAACATTGGTCGCTCCAGGATTTTGAAGACCTGCTGATGTGGCACAACCTCACCTGGTTGGACCCTCTATTCCACGACCGGCCCCAGGTGCAGGAGTGGTGGGCGCGGGGCGGGAATTTCACCCTGGCCGACCGCCAAGCCCTGTGGCGCATCCAGCAAGAGATTTTGGCGCAAATTATCCCGGAACATCGGCGCTGGCAGGAAGCAGGGGTGATCGAACTGACCACCAGCCCCTATAGCCATCCCATTTTGCCCCTGCTGTGGGATACGGAAGCGGCGCGGGTGGCGGTGCCGAACATTGCCCTGCCCCACCGGTTCCAATGGCCGCAGGATGTGCCTTGGCAACTGCAGCGCGGCTGGGCGTGCTATCAGCAGTATTTTGGCGGTACACCCCAGGGCCTGTGGCCGTCGGAGCAGGCGGTGAGTCCCCAGATTTTAGAGCCGATTGCCCAACAGGGGTTTCGCTGGCTGTGTAGCGATGAGGGGGTGCTGGCAGCCAGTTGCCAACAACCCATCTGCCGCGATACCCAAGGACAGGTGGTGGATGCGGATGTCTTATATCGTCCTTACAAAATGCAAACATCAGCCGGGGAACTGGCTATTGTTTTTCGGGATCATCGCCTGTCGGATTTGATTGGGTTTTCCTACGGTCATCTCCCGGCGGCGGCGGCAGTCACGGATTTGGTCACCCGGCTGGGGCTGATTTACGAGCGGGCACAGGAGGAGACCACCCCGGAGGACCCCTGGTTGGTGACGATTGCTTTGGATGGGGAAAATTGCTGGGAGTATTATCCGGGGGATGGCGGGGAATTTTTGCAGACGTTGTTTGCCACCCTCAGTCGGGATGAGCGGTTCCGGGGGGTGACGGTTGCGGAATTTTTAAGGGAGTTTCCGCCGCGACGGACTTTGGATGATTTGCACAGCGGCTCCTGGATCGAGGCTAATTTCACCACCTGGATCGGCGACCCGGTGAAAAATCGGGCTTGGGAGTGGCTGGGGCGGGCACGGCTGGCGGTGGCCCAGGCGGAAAACCCGGCGCCGATGGTGTGGGAAGCCCTGCTGGCTGCCGAGGGTTCCGACTGGTTTTGGTGGTTTGGGGCGGGGCACAGTTCCCGGTTGGACCCGGTGTTTGATGCCCTGTTTCGGGAGCATCTCCAGGCCATTTATCAGGGGTTGGGGCAAACGCCGCCGCCGGAGTTGCAGTATCCTTTGGAACCCCAGCATTTTCAGGGGGATTACCCGCCGGAGGGGCTGATTCAGCCGGTGATTGATGGGCGGGGGGATGAACAGGACTGGAGTCGGGCGGGGTTGGTGCGGGTGGGCGCAGCCAGGGCGACGATGCACCAGAGCCACCCGGTACAGGCCATTCGCTACGGCACGGATCACCTGCACTTTTACCTAAGGGTGGATTTTCGCCAGGGGTTTATCCCCGGTAAGGAGGGGTTTTCCAGTCTGCATTTGGTGTGGTTTTATCCGGGGCAGGTGGGGCATACCAGTCCCATTCCCCTGGCGGAGGTGCCGGATGTGGCGCCCTGTAACTACCGGTATCGCCATCACCTGGGCATTCACCTGCGGGAACGGTTTTGCTGGCTGAGTCGGGCAGAAGCGGGTGACACCTGGTGCCCCCAACCGACGCGCACCCAAATGGCCTGGGATACCTGTCTGGAGGTGGCGGTTCCCTGGGCCGAACTCCAGGTTGCCCCTAACTGGTCGGTGTCCCTGCTGTTGGTCCTGGCTGAGACGGGGCGGTTTCGGGGCTATTTGCCGGAGCAGGGGTTGCTGAATTTTCTGATTCCGTAAGCGTTAGCCGTTGCGCTACCCCCACCGCGTAATAGCCCAACATCGAGGCGATGGTCAACCCCAGCAACAGCAGGACCACCACCAAACCCGCACCCCGTCCCACAATTCCCATCTGCGCCAACTGCCCCTTGCCGGTCGTCACTTCCCCGACCACCAGACAGACAATGCCGATCATCGCCAAGCGCCCATTCCACTTCTCTGCCACATGGGTAAAGCCAAACGTGCCTGCACCTGTGGGATTCACGTTAATCTGTGCCAGCCATCGCTTCATAAAACACCCTCAAATCCTGATGCTGTCAATTATTGCATAGTTTTTCGGAAATGTTACGTTTTGTTAAGGTATGGGGGTTGTCCTGGTGTGGGGAGGGGGTTGGGAAAGGGTCATTGTGGCAATGGTTTGGACATGTTTAGGGGGCGGTTCTTTCCATAGAGATTGGAGGTGCGGGGGTGTCCCTGGGCCGCCTCTAGGCGATGGTTCTGGGAATTTTATAGAATGAGGGTGTTGGGGGTGGGGGACGGTCATGGGGCGCAGAGAAATTATTTTATTATTTTGGGATTGTCCGTGCTGCGGTCATAAGCACATTCCGGGGCCTACTCGCCGTTGTCCGAGGTGTTTCTGGTGGCGGGATCGCACGGTGAAGTTCTACGAGGCTCCTGATTCGGTGGTGCTGTCGCCTGCGGAGGTGGCGCGTTATGCTGGCCCGGACTGGATTTGTAAGGTGTGCGGAGCGGCCAATCCCGAAACCGGCGCCCCCCGCGAATCCTTGGTGTGTGGCAACTGTCATACGCGGCAGGTGGATGTTGACGGGGGCAGTACACCCCTGGAGACCCTACCGGTCGGCGTTGTGATGGAACGTCCATCGTCACGCCCAGAGGCCTATTCCTCCAGGCGTTACACGGGTAGGGTGGTCTCCCCCATGTCTGGCGGCAGCGGGCGTGAGATTGCTGCAGACATATCTGGCGGCAGCATGCGTGAGATTGGTGCAGACCGCCCAAGAAGCATCCTGTCGACGGTGTACATCCTGGCGACGGTGGGCCTGGTGGGTCTGGGGATAGCCGGTTTGAATACACTGGTTCACCTGGTCACCCTTCCGCGTCCGGTCAACGCTTTGGTGTTGCGTCGCCATTGGCGCGTCGAAGTGCCAATTGAAGAGCGTCGCCCCGTTACGGAAGGGGATTGGACGCTGCCGGAGGGGGCATACCATGTCCGTACCGAAAAGCGTCAGAAATCCACCCGCAAAATCCAGATCGGCACCGAGAAGAGAACGGTACAAGTGCCTTACAAAGTAAAAGTCGGCACGCGCACCGAATGTGAAACCGTCTCGCGGGGCGATGGCACGGGGGAACGGGTCTGCTCCGAGGAGCCGGTTTATGAAACCCGTTACCGCACAGAGACCGAAGAGGAGCCTATCTACAGGGAAGAACCGGTCTATGCCACCTGGTACAGCTACACTATTGACCGCTGGCGGCCCCTACGCACGGAAGTGGCCGAGGGTACGGAAGACACACCCCGCCGTCCCCCTGGGCTGCAACTGGCGACACACCCTTACCCACAACGGCAGTTGACCCCCAAAGAAACCTGTTTTCTGGATGTGCAGGCCCGAAACCGCCACCACACCTGGACGATTGCCTGTGCCACATACGATAGGATTCTCAGCAATCGCGCTTATACCTTCCTGAAAAGGCCCGGTGTCAACGAAGTAAGTTTGGCGCCATCCCGCTGAGCCATTGGATGGCCGACTGGCTAAGCCCTTTGCCGGTGGCTTTCAGGGTAATGGCCGTGCCTGCCCAAAGGAATGGAGGCCATTTCTGACGATAGGCGCTCTCAGTTCTCGGTCGTTCATTCCATTCCCCTCTGCTGCTTCTCCCGAAAAAGGCAAAGCCACTGACCTAAAGGAGAACCCTTGTTACCATTTCTTGAGCATTACAAAGGTAGCACCACCGATAATAATTAATTAGTTAAAGAATGGCAGCGGCAAGGAGCAACGCACATGGACGGGTTTTGGACGAACGTCAGTCGCTACCTGAGCTATTTTGTCACCGTGATTTTGGGGGTATTGCTGACGGTGGCCCGCGGGCTGGCGCGGCTCTGGCAACGTCCGGTCACTGCCGTGGCGACCCTTTCCCTTCTCCTGAGTGGCAGTAGTTTACTGTACTTTACGCTTTTGGCGATGCTGGGGCAATAAAGGCCAAAGGGCCGGTTGCCCGACCCTCTAGCAGCGCCTGTGCCCTAGAACCCCTGTGGAATGTAGCTCCAGTCGCTATCCCTAATTTCTCAGGAGCGACAAAGACCCGCAGTGACGTTATCAGAACGTCAGCAGTGCCCTGGATCACACACCCAGGCGGCTACCAGAACCAATCCAGTTGACCGGCCTGGACGTTCACGACAAATACTGACCCAGCGGCACCGCGACGGACTGTCCCCCACCGGCGTCCGTGTCCAATAGCGGGCTTGGGTCGTGACTAAGGGGGGATACAATCGCCGGGATGGTTCAAGGGTTCCCGTCCCGTTAGCCGGGATGAGTTGCTTGAGACAACCTGCCGGGCGAGCCAACCCCCTGGTAAGCACGCCCGGGTCGCAGCCACCTTTTCCCCCACCCAGCGCCAAAGGACAAAACCCAGGGCAAACAGAGTCGTTTTCATCGGCCAACGGGGAGCCATGAGGGAAGGAAGAACCATTACTCCCGCGTTGATTCCATCGTCGCTCCAATAGCGCTGCCCGACCGTGATACCCGTCGCCGGGAACCTATGACCTGGATCACGTCGCTGGCCCACGCTACCATAGGGTTTAAGAGAACATTAAAATTCCCCCTACCCGTGATGGCACCCAAGACCAACGTCCTGATGGTTGTGGATGGTTACAACGTGATTGGTGCCAGATGGGATGTCACCCAAGGCGACTGGGAGCAATGGCGGCGGGAACTGATTGAACGCTTATGTAATTACAGCGCCCTGCATCAGTACCAAACCTACATCATTTTTGATGCCCACAACCGTCGCCAACCGGAGCGGTGGGAAACCATCACCGACCAGGTGCGCGTGTGTTATACGGGCTGTGGGGTGACGGCGGATGCCTATATCGAGGGGTTTTGCGCCCGGCATCGGGGACGAGGCCAGCGGCTGATTGTGGTGACTTCTGACCGTTTGGAATGGCTGACCGCAACGGGTTATGGCGCCGAATGGCTCTCCGCGCCGGCTCTTTGGCAGGCGATGGCCCATCCCCCCCAACACCACACCGCCAAGGTGACCGCTGGACGGGTGATCCGGGGGTTGCCCCCAGCCATTCAGAACCGACTGCGACAATGGCGCAATGAGCTATGATACAGGTGTGTATCCCTTGCATTACGCTGTGTTTCCTTATGATTACAGTTCCCAACTGGCTCAAGCCCGTATTGCCATTTTTTCATCCCGTATTGATGTGGTTTTTACTGGGTTGGAGCCTGTATGCCCTGTACACCGGGATTCAAGTGATTCGCACACGCACGGCCAAAGGTGAAGAAAAAAGTCAGTTGCTCAAAGGGAAATTTCGCGAACGGCATTTCCAAATCGGTTCCCTGCTCCTAGCGTTGATGGTGCTGGGAACGTTAGGGGGGATGGCAGTTACCTACATCAACAATCAAAAACTCTTTCTTGGCCCCCATTTACTGGTGGGTTTGAGCATGACGGGCCTAATTGCCGTTTCCGCCTCCCTAGCCCCTTTGATGCAGCAGGGCAGTCAATGGGCGCGCGCTTTGCACATTACTCTCAACGGCCTGGTTTTGGGGTTGTTTGGTTGGCAGGCCGTAACGGGGATGCAAATTGTCCAGAAGATTTTGGGGGCTACCTAGGGTTAGCTAATCCGCCGCTCGCGCTAGCGGGACGTAGTCCTTGAAGCCCCGCTCTGTACCCCCGTATACGGGGGGACTGGGGGCCGGTCAGAGTCGGGATGAAAGGCGTTTGTGCTATAGTTAATGGGAACAAGTTAAATCTCTGGAGAGGTTCCCTGACTTGTTCCCGCCGTGGGGCGCACGGTGGCAGCACGCTGAGACCTCTGTATAAACAAGTCTGTGAAGCGTTCAGCCCGCACTCAATCAGAGTTGTGTTTACTCAACGATGATGAGTGACGGGAGTCGTCACAGGTAGGGAAGCATTGGTTTTACCAGCAACTTGCCAAGTTAGGACAGGTGGTGACTCGTTCGGGTTGGGAAACCAAACAGATGCGGGATGCTTTGGGTCTCAAAAAGACTGGCAAAAAAACCGCTGAAGTGTTTGATGCTCACTGTGTCGATGCTTGGGTGTTAGCGAACTCTGTAGTTGGTGGGCATCTTCAGCCC
>NZ_JBRCEP010000077.1:0-15346 GCF_053491055.1 Gloeomargarita sp. | reverse complement strand
CTTGACCAAGACCTGCATCTGACCACCCTCTCCCACACTTACGCCCCGGTGGGACTGCTTCAGATGATCCCGGCAGCGCCCAAAGCGGTTTTTGACCTTGGTTGTTTCGTTGGCGCCACGGGGCGTTGGCTCAAGGAGCGTTTCCCAGGGGTCAAGGTGGTGGGGGTTGAGTTACTGCCGGCGGCAGCCGAAAAAGCCCGTGCGACCTACGACCAGGTGTTCACAGGACGTTTCGAGGAGATGGACCTGGGGCCTCTTACCGGCCAGTTCGACACCATCATCGCCGCCGATGTGCTGGAACACCTCTATCACCCCTGGCAAGCGCTCGAACGGCTCAAGACCCTGCTGGCGCCAGGTGGGGCGCTTTACGTGAGCCTGCCGAACGTGCGGAATCTGCGGGTGCTGGAGGGGCTGGCCTTGGGGGACTGGCCCTATGCAGGGGCTGGGATTCTCGACATCACCCATGTACGCTTTTTCACCCGTCGCAGTGCCTTGCGGATGCTCAGCGAAACGGGCTGGCAGGTGCAGGATGTGCGTGCCAATCTCGACCCCCAACTCAAGGGGATGATCGCCGGTCGTGACCTGAAGGCAGTACGCAACATTGAGCTGAAAAACCTGGTGCTACGGAACCTGCCGCCAGGGGAGACGGTAGAATTTTTTACCTTGCAGTGGTTCATCCGCGCCGTACCGCAGTAAAGCAGGGGCGAAACGGAGGGTTGAAAGCAATAAAGCCTAGGGCCGCTCCGCAGGTTCCGGTTTGAGCAAAGGAAAGGGAATCACCTCGCGAATGCTGGCCGCATCCGTCACCAGCATCACCCAACGGTCAATACCCAGTCCCAGCCCACCCGTCGGCGGCATCCCGTACTCCAAGGCCGTGAGAAAATCCTCGTCCACCCCCTGGGCCTCCACATCCCCAGCAGCTTTGCGGGCCGCCTGTTGCTCCAAGCGGTGGCGCTGCTCAATCGGGTCGGTCAATTCGGAAAAACTATTGGCCAATTCCCGCCCGGCAATATACAGTTCAAACCGCTCGACCAACCCCGTTTGGGTGCGATGGGGTTTGGCCAACGGAGAAATTTCCACCGGAAAATCCAGCACAAAAGTCGGTTGAACCAACGTCGCTTCACAAAACTCTTCAAACAGGGCATTTAATAACCGCCCCACACTGTCGTATTCACAGGCATTCTTCAGACCACAGGCCTGGGCAGCCGCCTGCGCCGCGGCTAATTCCTGCGCAGGAAATTGGGTAAAATCCCAACCTGTTTGTTGCCGCACCAAATCCACCATCGTCACCCGTCGCCAAGGGGGTGTGAGGTCAATCGCCTGCCCTTGATAGGTAATGGCCAAACTGCCCAACAATTCCTGCGTCACCGTCGTCACCAAATCTTCCGTCAATTGCATCATGTCGCTGTAATCGGCGTAGGCTTGGTAGAGTTCAATCGAGGTAAATTCCGGGTTGTGGCGGGTAGAAATGCCTTCATTGCGAAAAATGCGCCCCAATTCATAAATCCGCTCAAATCCCCCCACAATCAACCGCTTCAGATGCAATTCCGTCGCAATCCGCAGATATAAATCCATCTCCAACGCGTTGTGGTAGGTGATAAAGGGACGGGCATCAGCGCCCCCTGCCTCGGTTTGCAATACCGGGGTTTCCATCTCCAAAAATCCCCGCTCATCCAAATACTTACGGGTAAGTTGGATGAGCTTGGCCCGCTTGCGAAAAATATCTTGCACGTGCGGGTTGACAATCAAATCCACATAGCGCTGGCGATAGCGTTTTTCGACATCGGTGAGGCCATGCCATTTATCGGGCAGCGGCAACAGGGATTTCGTAAGCAATTCATAGGTACTTACATACACGGACAATTCCCCTTTTTCCGTGCGTTTGATCGTGCCTTGCCCTCCTAAAATATCCCCCACATCCGTCCCCTGTTTCAACCGCTCAAAGGCCCCTTCGCCCATGTGCCCCTGGATGCGCTGTTGTTCTAAATAAAACTGAATTGTGCCCTGCTCGTCTTGGATGGTAAAAAAGGCCAACTTGCCAAAGACCCGCCGTGCCATGATCCGCCCGGCCACCCGCACCTGGACGGCCACTTCCCCGCCCGGTTCCAGGTCGGCATACTGCTTGTGCAATTCCGCCGTGCAATGGGTGCGGTCGTAGCGGTAGGGATAGGGGTTGATCCCCGCTTGTCGCCATTGCTGCGCCTTCTCCAGCCGTTGTTGGCGCAATTCCGCCCCGGTATGCCGCGCCATCTAGAGCAACCGTTCCAAGCGACGGCGAATCTCGTCGAGTTCCTCGCCGGGGGTGCGCTCAGGCTGCCAGTCAGTTTTGTCCAGGTTGTTTGGCGGGGGAATAACCAGGGCACCGCGGGGCACCCGTTGACAATGAAACCCATGCTCCTGGCAAAACCATTGCACCTCTTCCGGGTCAATCGCTTCCACCGTCGGCACCGGGAAATCCTGCGCTTCTAACAGCGTGGCAAAACGCAGGGCATCGTCTTCGTCTTCAAACATCAAAATCGTGTCTTCTCCCTGCACTTTCAGGCTGTGGATGCCCTCGTTGTCACTGCCTGCATTGTAAATCAACACATAAACCGCCATGCGTCTATCCCCGCTGCATCCGATTTTTATTGTAAAGGCCAGGGGAAAATTCTAGCGCAAGAAAGCGGCCAACTGCGGCATCAGCACCTCACTGGCCACCAACAGACTGTAGTGCCCCGTGCCCGTGTGGGTCAAGGTCGTCGCCTCGGGCAGCAGGGCCTGGAGTGCCGCCTGTTCGGCAGGGCTAAAGGTGGCGTCGTTGTCGGTATAGACAATCAAGACCGGACGGGAGGGGTCGTTGACCTGGCCGGCCTGGAGGCGGTAATGCTGGCAAAAATCGGCCACGACCCGACAGTTTAGGTGAATAAAGGCGGTTTTGCTGGTGCGTTGGGTAAGAGCTTCCTGGAAATAGGCGCGCCAAAATTCCTGATGGGGCACCTGCACCAGATGTTTCTGCACAATGGTTTGATAGGCCAACTGGGTGATCTGGCGCAACGACATCCCCTGGAGTTGCCGCTCCTTGTGTCGGGCTTGGGCCAGGCGTTCCTGGCTGGGAATGCCCGTATGGGAGAGAATCACTCGGTCAACCAACACCGGATACTGACGCAACAGGGCCAACGCCACCATGCCCCCCAGGGATTGCCCGACCAGGTGCACCCGCTGGAGCTGTTCCTGTTTGAGTATCTGCCGGATGCCCTCCACCAACTGCTCGATGCGACTGGCTGCCGGATAAGTCGGCGCAATCAGGCGAAAATCCCCCTGCCAGTGGTGCAAATAGGGAAACCAAATATCCCCGAAATACACCGTCCCCGGCAGAAACAACACCCCCTTTGGGCCGCTGCCCCCCGTCCAATACTCCCACGTCAGGCCGCCCACCTGCACCTTGCGCCTGGGGAAATGCCGATACACCTGAAACCACAACTGCGCCAGCGCCTGGTCTGGCTGGGGCAAACGCCGATACCGCTCCGGCAACAGGGGAGCGCTGGCCTTGGGGGCAAACAGGAAATGGTGACGGGCAGAAACGGCAGCAGCCGGTTCTGGCACCGGGGGGGGTGCAGGCGGCCCTTCCTCCCGGCAGAGCGTCAACATCCCGTCCTGCTCCACCAAAATGCAAAAACGCCCCGCCTGTTGGCACTGCTCCGCAAAAGCAATCGCCTGCTCCCGCCGGGTGACACTGAACGCCTGCCCCTTGCGCAAATGGTGATTGGCAAAGGTGAACGAGTGCCCCTGGTGATAATTGACCCCCTGGGCTTCCAAATCACTAACATGAATCACCAAAACCGGGGACATTGCCACCACACCCTCAACCCGAAGCCAGCGGCTCCCTAATCTTCTACCTTACCCGATTTATTCAACCCATCGCCGCCTTGCGATTCCTGGGTTACGGATTGCTTTGATGCCTACCCCTGGGATTTCTGAATTTGCAGTTTTGCCAACACCACCGTAATATTGTCATGCCCGTTTAACTCATTCCCCAGGTCAATCAACTGCCGCGCCGCCGCCTGGAGATGAATAAGACCCGCTTGCGGCACAAGCAAAGGCTTAATATATTGCTCCCAATGGCTCTCTACCAGCCCGTTATCCGACAACCCATCCGAACACAGCAAGAGAATCGTATCCTCCGTCACCGTAAAGTAGTTCACATCCAGTTCCAGAGTCTGCTCGTGGCGCGGCCCCAAGGCCTGCGTGAGTTGGTAGGCATCCGGGCGGCTGTAGGCAATCGCCGGGTCCGTCCCCCGCTGAATCTCCCACTGCCCCACCTCGTGGTCCATCGTGACCTGCTGCAAACCCCCAGACTGGGAAATCCGGTACATCCGGCTGTCCCCCACATGGGTCACCGCCACCTGATTATCCTGCACCAGGGCCACCACCAACGTCGTACCCATCCGCCCCTTACCCCGGCGATACTCCTCCTCATTGCGCAAATAAATCGCCTGGTTGGCCACCCCCACCGCCGCCTGGATCACCTCCGGCCCCGGCAATTCCCCCTCCGGCCAATGCGCCAACAGATAACTTGCCAACTTGTGGGTCGCCAATTTGCTGGCCTCTTCCCCCCCCGCATGGCCGCCCATGCCATCACACAAAATATACAACCCCTTCCCCTGCACCACTTCCCCCTGGGGACTGAGCGACCGGTGCAGCACCGTGTGGGCGTAAAAATAATCCTGGTTGTACTCCCGTTGGCAGCCCACGTCAGTCACACCCGCCGCCTCCAAATTCACCAACCGCACAGGAACTTGGGTAGGAACCGTCTCCGGCACAGAGCGGGTAATGTCCATAGGAATACTCAATCCTGCTGTAAAAGAAACGTTACCTTATCTTCCTTCCCCAAAGCAATCCAATCGCCGGTCCGCAAGGGACAGCGTTGCCCTGGCCGCAACCGCTGCCCATTCACATAAGTACCATTGGTGCTGCCCATGTCCTCAATCGCCACCTGGTTGTCCACCACCACCAACCGGGCATGGATGCGCGAGACAATATCCGCATCCGGGAACCCGGCCACATCAATATCCGGCGGCAAGTAATCGTTGGGTTTGCCAATCAAAAGCACATTCCGGTGCTGGGGAATTTGCACCACAGTCCCCGTGCGCACATGCACCAATCTTGGCTGACGCACCTGCACCTGGGTCATCGAATCGGGTTGGGTGGGCTGCGACATGGGCAATAACGGCAAGGCCGTTGGGGTCACCTATCGTGTCTTTTATTCTAATCCATGGTTTGCCCATTTAATCAGGTGGCAGCAGCGGTTGTCCCTGCTGTAGGGGCAAAAGCACCTGGAACTGGGTCTGCCCTTGCCCACTGGTAGCCGTAATCGTGCCGCCCAAATGGGTGACCAGCCGCCGCACCAGGGCCAATCCCAGGCCCATCCCCCCGTGTTGCCAAGGGTCGCTCCGGGGCACGCGGTAAAACCGTTCAAAAATCCGTTCCAACTCCGGCGGCGGAATTTCCACCCCCGTATTGGTCACCCGCAATTGCCAATGCTGGGGCAGTTTTTGGGTTTCCACATGGATGGTGCCGCCAGGGGGCGTGTATTTCACGGCATTGGTCAGCAGCTCGGTGGTGATCCGCTCCAAACTGAAAAGATGCACCTCAATCCGGGGCAACTCCGGGTCGAGGGTATAAGTCAGGTGCAACCCCTTTTGCGCCGCCTGCGCCTGAAACCGCTGCACCACCCCCGGCAACCACTGGTGGACATCCAAAATTACCTGGGGCAAAGACTCCTGAGTCGTATCCAACTGGCGCAACTGCAACAAATCCTGGATCAACTTGGCTTCCCGTTCATACTCCTGCTCCAAAATTTCCAGATATTGCTGCAATTTAGCCTGCTTGCTGGCCGTGAGGCTGCCTTTGCGCAAAGTTAAACCAATCATTTTCAAAGCCAATTTCATATTCGAAAGCGGCGTCCGCAATTCGTGGGAAACCGTACTCAAAAAATCATCCTTGAGCCGGTGCAGCCGCTCCAATTCCACCACCTGGGCCCGCGACTGCTGGTACAAACGGGCTTGGCGAATGGCAATCGCACATTGATTGGCCACCTGGGGCACCAAATCCAACGGCAACCCCTGTTGCGGGCGCGCCAAGGCCACCCCCAGTTCCCCCATCACCCCCTGGTCGTCCATGATTGGCGCGATGACCATCTGCCCTGCCGGCTCCCGAAACTGGGCATACACCGGCGGCAGCAGTTCCACCGGCGGATAATGCCACACCTCCCCGTCCAACAACCGCTGGTACAGTTCCCGGTAATGCTCCAACTCGATCCACGTGCCGACGGTGCTGGCCAAGGTGTCATCGGGCAAATACTCGTAGGCAATCATCGCCCGGGTTTGCGCCTCATCGTACAGGGCCACCCAGCAGTAGTCCGCCCCCAGGGTTCGCCCCAAACAGTCCAGCGCCGTGATAAAAATCTGCCGCTCATCCAAACTCCGGCGCACTTGCTCCGTGACCGTATAAAGCACCTGCGCCGCATTCAAGGCCTGCCGCAATTCCGCCGTGCGTTCTTGCACCTGCATCTCCAGGGTGCTGTTAAGGGTACGGAGTTGCTGCACCAACTGGGCTTGGTCAATGGCAATCCCCAACTGCAACGCCAACTGTTCCACCAACTGCCGTTCACCCGTCAGCCAGGTGCGCCCCCGCCGGGTATCGGTCACCAGCAACACCCCCCACAGCCGTTCTCCCTGCAAAATCGGCGTCGCCAAAACCGCCCCCAAAGACACCTGTCGTAACTGTCCCAACCAGCCCGGCTCCCAGGCGTGGTCGGACAAATCGGCAATCGCCACCACCTCCCCCTGCCGCAGGGCCCGCATTTGGGCCCCATCGCCAAACGACCACTGTTGCCCCAGCAACGAGACACTCAGCGGCGCCGCCGACTCATGCACCACCTCCATCCAGTCCTCGCGCACCAACCGACAGACCAACACCCGCTCCACCTGCAAACACAGGCGAATTTCCGTCACCGCCGTCTGCAAAATCGTCCCCAAATCCAACGAACGATGAATGCGACTGGCCACCTGCCGCACCAGATATTCCCGCTGGGCCTGCCCCCGCAGCGAATCCTCCAACTGCCGATGGCGATTGATCTCCCGAAAGGTGACCACCAACCCCCGGTACTCCCCGTCCAGGGGCGCCAACGTCGCCGAAAGATAATCCAACCCATCCGGGCGCACCAGTTGCGTATCCCGCGGCAACCCCGTACTCACCCCCTCCCGCAACACCCGCTGCATCAGTTCCGCCAGCAAGTTGGGGTACTGCGGATGCACCAGCCGCAACACCTGGGGTAACACCTGCCCCTGCGCCGTCTCCCAACTAACACCGGTCAATTGCACCGCCATCCGGTTCATGGCAATCACCCGCCCCTCCCCATCGGTCACCACCACCCCATCGCCCAAACTGTTGAGAATACTGAGCAACAGTTCCTGGGGCAGGGAATTGGCCATCGCTTCGGTAAACATCATTTCGCAGGGGACAAACATCGCTCCGCTCATATAACTGGTTTTTAACAGACCAGGAACCAACCCTACTCGAAGAACTACGTAAAATTAACATTAACTTAATGGCTCGCCTTGGTTAAGGCAAAATTAATGCTCTTTAACTTTACGTTAGGATAAGTTAAAACTTTGTTACATCGGCTACCGTTCCTCCCGAACTTATCAGGTTTTGTAACGCGAGTGTACAACATATTGCCTCCTGGGAAATCTAAAAAAGTTAAAGAAAATTAAAGAAGAATTGTAAATACAACCCCTTCATACTACCAGTGCAAACCCCGATGTAGGCGTGATGGGGATCACCGGGGCATTTCCGCAAAATTACGTACCAGGCTACATTTGCCTTTCGCGCAGCCGCTGGGGTTATCCTTGGGCGGGTTATTCTAGGGGAATATACGGAAGGAGGAGCTGTTCACATCGGGTAGGGCTGGATACAGGCAGGAAAGGCCCTTCAGCAACTTGCTATGTGTTTACGGACACCGGAAACGGCTTGATCAGGCACGGGTAACCGGCGCTTGGGGTGGCGGTCAACGTTGCCAAAACAACGGCAGAGTGACAAGCAGCCTCCGGTAGTTTACCCTCGATGCGTCCCCCTCACAAGGCAAAGCCTAGGTATTGCAACTACCATCTGCCTTCGTTTCCCAACAACGCTCCAGCCAGGCTACCTGTTGCATCCGCGTTGCAGTCATCTGGGTCACCACACTCCACACCAACAGGGCATGGAGCGGACATTCGACATGAATCTCCAAGGGTTGATGGGGTTGGCAGTGACATGGCACCCCCAGCTCCCGTAGACGATGGTAAATCGGCCAGCGTTGCCCTGCCAGTACCGGCGATGCCTCCACATTCGCCACGACGATGCCCATCCGTGTCGCCTACTCCACTTTTAGTTCGATGACAACTATATGCAACTATAGCCTCTCAACGTATCGTTTGTAAAATTTTTCAATAAATAGGGCAGCGATTGCCTGTAACCTAGCAACTGCTTCCCTTGTGCTGAAAGCGGTGTGAGTTGCGGCTTGGGGGTGACCGGCTGGCAGGCAGCGCGTTTTTGGCAAATTCTCAACCAAGCAAGTGAGATTTGGTGGCAACAATGCCGGTGGATTTGACTCACGCTTCTGGTGTCGGGGTTTGGGGCAAAACGGCGCCGGTGAGATTGGCCTGGTTCAAGACAGCGCCGTGCAGGTGGGCTTGGTAGAGGGTGGTAGCACTGAGATTGGCACCTATCAACTGGCTGCCGTTGAGATTGGCTTGGCTGAGGTTGGCACCACCCAGGCCGACTTCCCGCAGGTTGGCTGTTACCGGTTCCGCACCGACGGCAGCAAATCGGCGCCGCTGAGATTGATGCCTGCCAAATTGGCGCCTTGGAGATTGCAGCCGATAAGACAAATGCCGCTAAAGTCCCGTTCCCCGGCGGTTAGGAAAAGGTAATTATAATTTCGGTGTTTTTGACAGCAGGGATATACATAGCCCTGATAAATTATCGGCAATTACTGCCTCAATTAATGTTGCATTCTCCGCCAAAAAGATGAGTGAGATGTTGGCAATTATGCCTCTGTAGCCATACCTTGGAGGGCAGCGACGGACTTAATTTTTATTCTTCTTTTTTTATTCTTTTAATTTTATTAATTCTATTTTTTTAACAGGGCCTTCACCTTGGCAATCAACTGTTGCGGTTCAAACGGCTTGACGATGTAATCGGTAGCGCCCTGGCGTTTGGCCCACTGTTCGTCAAACGGTTCCCCCTTCGAGGAGCAGACCAAAATGGGCACCTGCACCGTCCCCATGTGCGGCTTGCGTAGCTCACGAATGAGTTCATAACCGTTCATCACCGGCATGACCACATCGGTAATCACCAACTGGGGAATTCCTTGTTGCAAACACGCCAAAGCCTCTTTACCATTGCTGGCGGCCATTACGGTTAACCCGTTTTCCTGAAGCAAACCGATAATCATTTCGCGCTGAGGCACACTATCTTCAACAACCAGAACAGTGCTCATAGAGGACCCACTACGTAAGTTAGCCTTTATCTTAACACCACTTGGGGGTCAGGCCTTGGCGCCCCGCAACAAACTGCGCACGGTTCCCACCAACACCTGAGGTTCAAAGGGTTTGACGACGTAGGCATTGGAACCCAACCGCTGCGCCCAGTGTTTGTCAAACTGTTCTCCCTTGACGCTACAGACCACCACCGGCACCTGGGCAAATTCCGGGAGCTGGCGCACTGCCCGCAAAAACTCGTATCCGTTCATGTTGGGCATGACCACATCCAGGACAATCACATCTGGTTTGGCTTCGGGCAATTTTTGCAAGGCTTCCCGGCCATCCGCAGCAACGACCACCCGTAACCCATCCTTGGCCAGGGTTTCTGCCATCATTTCCCGCTGAGCGCGCTGGTCTTCGACTACCAGAACTGTTGCCATGAATCTTAAGGCTGGGCGTAGGTCATTCTCACTTCAATTTTATACCCAACTCCCGAAATCACAAGTTGGGAGGGAAAACCTGTTATACTGGCTATGCGTGTGATTCATCCCAACAACCGTTTGACCGCATTTCCTGGGGAGTTGCAGCTGGGGGATGCGCTTGGTAGGCCGAAACCAGTAAGTGGGGCAACAGCGGTGAAGTACATTGCAGAGGTACAGCGGCGACAAAAGACCGGATTTTTGACGACCCAAGCGACGATTGAGCTGAATGTCCTGGCTGTCCAACGGGGCGAATTCTGGAATGCGACGACGGCGAATTTGCCGCTGACGGCCAGCGATGAAAAGCGGCTGGAAGCCTATGGTTCAGGGGTGTTGGTGTTGGTGGAAACCAATGCCAACAACCAGATTCAGCAGGTGCAAGATGCCAAGCCCCACGTGATGGGGATCATGCGCCAGTTGGCCCAGATGCAGGAAAAACTGCAACAGGTGCAGGCAGAGTCGGAAGAAATGCAACATTCGCTGATGCTGCAGGCCCAGGAGTTTCACCGGCGGCAGATGGAATTGGAAGACCGCCTGGCGCAGGTGGAGCAGGCGGAAGCGGCAATGGCGGAACTGGAAGCGCAACGGCAGCAGATGGAGGCATTCCAGGCCGAAATCAGCGCCCTGCAAGCGGAAGTGCAGCGCCGCGAGCGCGAACTCCAGCAGGCCTGGCAGCAGTTGGCGGCGGAACGGGCAGAATTGGAGCGCAACCGGGCGGGGGTGCTCACCCACGAACTGGCGCAACGGATGATGGACTGCGTGGAACGGCTCCGCTTCAGCCAACCTGCCGGGGAGCATTGGGAGGAATGGCAGCGGCTGTTGACCCAAGAGCAGGAATTTCTTGCCCACCATTGGCAGCAATGGGAGCAGGGGCAGGAGGCAGCCCAGCGGTTGCAAGCGCAGCTCCACCACCAACAGCAGGTCTGGCAGGCTCAATGGCAGGAATGGCAAGCGCGGGAAGCCCAGTTGCTGGCCCAGGAGCGGTTGGTGGCCGAGGGGCAAGCGGAGTGTGACCAGTTGCAGCAGCGGTTGCAGGCGCTGAACGAGGCTCTGCGGCTCCAGGAACAAACCTGTCACCAACTCAAACCCTTGGTGGGGGCAGCGGCGTTGGTGGACAAGGCGGCGTTGCTGGCGATGCCTTTGGAGGAGTTGGAGCGGGAGGTCCACGAGAAGGAACAGGCGCTCAAGAACTTCCAAAGTTACTTGAACGAGCAGGAGGAAGAATTGCGGATGCAGCAGGAGGCGATTGAGGAGATTCGCCGCCGCATCCAGCAGGCCAACGATTACGAGAAGATTGACCTGGAAAACGAGTTGGAAAGTGAGCAGCAGAACTACCAGTTTTTAGAAGCGTCGCTCCAAGGCCAGCGGCAAACCCTCGCAGAACGGGAAGCGATTGCCCGTGCCTACCGGGAGGTACTAGACCAGCGGCTGGGGCGGCCAACGGCGGCGGGCCACGAGTTGGATTTGGAACCGATTTTGCGGCTGGCCGAACAGCAGTACCACCTGCTCCAACAGGAACGGCACAGCCAAAGCCAACGTTTGCAGGAACGACAAGCGCAACTCCACCACAGCCAGGAAATGTTGGCGCAGGAACGGGCAGCCTGTGCCCAGCAACGCCAGACCCTTGAGCAGCAACAGCAGGAACTGCAGCAGACCCAACAGCAGCTCGACCAGCTCTGGGGACGCCTGCAAACCTATCAGGAACTGTTGCAACCCCAGCAGGAGCGGCTGGCTCACCTTTGGGGCTGTTATCACCAACTCAGCCAGGGGGTCACCCAGGGGCAAACCCAGGTGGTGGAGGAGTTGGTGGGCTTGCTGGCGCAGGCGACGCAGGGCTGAGGTACAGCCAATCCCCCCGCACTTCTGCCTGCCAGCCCCCTGGGAGGGAAGCGGTTTTGGCGCCTGTCGGCATGGTGAGCAACCGCCGCACCTGTTCGATATGGATAAAGCTGACCGCCCGTGGCACGTGCCGCTGCAGGAACACCCGCAGGAGATGCCGTTGCAAGGCCAAGGGGTAGCGGGCCACCTGCCGTCGCTGCAATTTGTGTTGGGTGGGGTCGTACACCTGCGGCCACAGCCGTTGCACCCACGCCTGCCACACCCGTTGTTCAGCGGTGAGAATGTCTAGGGTCTGCAGCAGTTGGGCTTCGATGCGCGGGTTGAAATGGGTTTGCAAATAGGGCAGGAGTTCCTGGCGAATCCGGTTGCGGCGATAGTGTAATGCGGCGTTGCTGGCATCCACCCAAACGGTTAACCCCTGCTGTTGGCAATAGGCTGCCGTTTCTGCCCGTCTCACCGTCCACAAAGGCCGCACCAGGCGAATGTGGGGGGTCAAGGGACGGCTGGGTGCTAAAGCCACCAGGCCACTAATCCCGCTGCCCCGGCACAGATGGAACAAAAAGGTTTCCACCCGGTCGCTGGCCGTATGCCCTGTAGCAATGAGGGGGTAATGGTGCTGCTGGGCAAGGGCAACCAACGCCTGATACCGCCATTGGCGCGCTGCCGCTTCCTGTTGGGGCAGGTGCTGGGCCTGCGCCAGGTAGTAGGGATAACCGTACTGCTGGGCGAGTTGGCGGACGTAATCGGCGTTTTGCAGGCTGTCGGCACGCCACCCGTGGTCGCAGTGGGCTACTCCCAGTTCCCAGTGCCAGCGGGGACGCAGCCGGTGCAGCACATCCAACAGACAGAGGGAATCTTGACCCCCGGAGACGGCCACCAGGAGGCGGCTGTGGGGAGGCAAAAGCTGACTGTGGCGGAGAAACCGTTGGACCTGGCGCAGGAGGGGGGGGGTCATGCGGTCGGGTGGTCAATCCTGCCAATAGACGCGGGTGGTGCTGGGGTCGGCAGGTTCCCAGGCGCGGATGTGGGGGTGACGTTGGCAGTAGTCCTGCACCGCTTGGCGGAGGCGTCCCGTTCCCTGGCCGTGAATAATCCACCACACCGGTTGGCTGCCATTGAGCCGCTGATCCAATTGGGCGGCTACCTGTTCCACCCGCAACCCCCGCAGGTCAATGGTATTGGCTGGGGTGGGTACCGAAGGAGGCGGCGGCAAGGCCACGGGTTGCCCATCAAGGGAGGTGACATCGCCAGCGGCGGCACTCACCCGCAATTGCCCCAACCGCACCGTCATTTTCCCATCCGCATCCGGCAGACTCAGCACTTCGCCCACCTGTCCCAGCAGCCGTACCTTTTGGCCGATCTGGGGCGTAAAACCCCGCGGCGGCGGCGCTGGGCGGAATTGGTGCCGTTGTTGCAGGGCCTGCAAAGCCGTGGTGGCGCGGTGTACCTGCTGGGCGGTGACGGGGCGACCCTTGAGTTGTTGGATGAGCTGGGCAATTTCCTGTTTGGCTGCCGCAATGGCCGTTTCCACCGCCTCGGCCTGGTGCTGCGCCAGGGTTTGTTTTTGCCGGTGGAGTTCCTGGGCCTGCTGGTGGATTTGCTGGTAAAGATGTTCTGCTTGCGCCAGGAGTTCGGCGGCCGCTTGGTGTTTTTGCCGGTGCGCTTGGCGTTCTTGTTCCATCTGGCGAATCAGGGTTTCCAGGTCGTGGTGGGGTTGGTGCAGATAGGATTCCGCCCGTTCCAGAATCGCCGGGGCCACCCCCAACCGGCGGGCAATGGCCAGCGCCTGGGAGCGACCGGGAATGCCCCAGACCAGGGTGTAGGTGGGCGACAAGGTGGTTTCGTCAAAGGCGACCGAGGCATTTTCAAAGCGGGGGTCCTGGTACTTGAGGGCTTTGAGTTCGCCGTAGTGGGAGGTCGCCAGCGTCAACTGGGCCTGGTCGGCACAGGCTTCCAAAATCGCCCGCGCCAAAGCTGTGCCCTCGGCAGGGTCCGTTCCTGCACCCACTTCGTCCAAAAGAATCAACGATTGCGGCGTAGCTGCGGCCAATATGCGGTTGAGGCGGGTGATGTGCCCGGAAAAGGTAGACAAATTCTGGCTCAGGGATTGCTCATCGCCAATGTCGGCCAGCACTTGGTCAAACCAGGGCAACTGGGCGGGCGCCGCCGCAGGCAAGTACAACCCCGCCTGGGCCATCAGTACCAGCAACCCCAGGGTTTTCAAGGTCACGGTTTTGCCGCCCGTATTCGGCCCGGTGATCACCACGACCTTGGTGGTTGCCGGAATAGGCAGGTCAATGGGCACCACGGGGCGGTCGGGTTCCGCCTGGGCTTGCCAGAGCAACAAAGGATGCCGTACCTGCCGCAAGTGCACGGGGGCTTGGAACTGGGGCGGCTGGCCTTGATACCAACGACCGTAGGCGCAGCGGGCGCAGGCCACATCCAACTGGGTCAACCCTTCGACCAGTTGGCGGAGAGCAGCGGCCACGGCAGCGACCTGTTGGCTCAACTCCTGGCGGATGGCCGTCGCCAATTCCTGCGCCTGTTTTTGGTAAATCCGCCACTGGTTGTTCAAAGGGACCACACACTCCGGCTCGATGTAGTAGGTAGCACCGGAGGCGGAAACATCATGCACCAAGCCAGGAATCAGGTCCTTGTGGGTGGCCTTCACCGGCAGCACGTAGCGGTCCTGGCGCTGGGTAATCAGCAGTTCGGGCACGGCCTGGGGGTATTTTTGGCCGAGGTACTGGAGGGTTTGGCGGATGGTCTGCTCGGTCTGACGGCATTGCTGGCGGGTCTGGGCCAGGGCCGGGCTGGCGCGGTCGCTGACTTCCCCATCCGCTTCCAGACAGTGGTAAATCCGGTGGACCAATTCCGGCTGCGTGCGCCAGGGTTGCACCAAGGCGTGTAGAACCGTAGGTTCCCGCTGGGCTTCGATTTGCCGCCGAATCCGTTGCGCCGTCTGACACACCTGGGCAATCTCCAGCAGCGCCAACCCGCTGAGAATGCCCCCCCGTTCTGCCTGAGCAAGAGCCGGTTCCACATCCCCGACCTGGCGCAAATCCAACCGCACGCCCTGTTCTATCAGGGCATCCACCGCCTGGGTCTCGGCCAGCAGTCGTTGGGCTTGGGCCAAATCAGGGGCGGGTTGCCAGCTTACCGCCCGCCGTTGTCCCGGTTTGGTCTGGGTAAAGGTGGCTAAATGGGCGCACAGACGGGGCCATTCCAACAGTTCCAGGGTTTCTTGGCGAATGTCACGCATGGCCGACGCCAGGATATCGTTTTCGATCCTAGCGTGGGGGCGGGGGTATGCCTCTAGTCGGGTTTTTACTGAAAGGTGCTGAACTTTAGCTATAGCTAAGCAGGCAAAGGTTGACATGACATAGGCCGCTGGGCGTAACCCCACAATGGCGTAGCCATGAATCTTAAAGCGACAACCTTAACCTACCTAGCTATAACAACCTTGCCACTTGTTCTAACGGGAAGGTTTTTGCTAACCCTAAGCCTTACCGAAAAGCCAAGAAA
>NZ_JBRCEP010000076.1:0-12514 GCF_053491055.1 Gloeomargarita sp. | reverse complement strand
GTCACGATACACAATTTCTTGAAAAAGCAAGGAATGACTCTAAAAAAAGACTTACCGCAGCGCGAGAGTCCAAGAAGAGGAGGTGCAAAGAGAACGACGAGCTTATCGTCAAAAAGTCAGGGATATTCCAGCGGAGGATTTGATTACCCTCGACCAGACAGGGGTGTGGGAGGGAATGGAACGGGGAGTAGCTCGGAGTTTACGGGGTCAAAGAGCTTATCATTATCGTCAGAGATACAAGGGGGAGAAGCATACGGTTATTGGAGCTATTTCCCTGAGAGGAGTAGTTGGCTGTCGTGTCATCAAGGGTGGGATGAAGAAAGGGGATTTTTGGAGTTTTTGCGAAGCGAGTTATGTCCGAAGCTAGAGGCGAGGAAGGTGGTGATTATGGACAATTTATAGTCATTTCAAACAAGTTTGCAACATTCGCCTTTACCTGCAAACCCTGTCCTGGAAGGGGATACAGCCATGACCAGTGCCTCAAAGTGTTGCATTTTCTTGTGAAACGACTATAAATATTCATCGGAGTCGGGAAGTTGAGGAATTAATTAGGGGGACAGGAGCGCGAATCCGATACCTACCTGTGTATGCACCGGAATTGAATCCGATTGAGATGATGTGGTCGGTGTTGAAGCACTTTATTCGGCAGTTTTCCAGAGTTGGGAAGTATCACATGGAGCAGATAGTGGAGACTTCTTTACTACTGATTAATCCATCCTGCTTCCAAAGTTGGTTTGCTAAGTGTTGCTACTGTACCCCTTGATTCTTTAACAGGCTGTAGTTTTCCAGCCAGGTAATCCACTGCTTAAGGAGGTCTAACAGCGCTTGCCGACAGGGCAGGTGGAGTTTGAACCAGCGGCCCAGCAGGTGCAGTAGCTGAGATTGAAGCATCTGCCTTTCGATTTGTACGACCAAATCGGGAGACATGATGATGGAGGATTGCTTTTGGACGGGCTGGTCTTCAGTTGACACGCCCACCGCCTCAAGTCGGGGGATGCTGATGCAGTCCACCAACGGACGCGCCAAGGCGTGGTCAAGACACCCCGAGACGGTTCCTTGCCACCACGTCGCCAGGTTCCGCTTACTTACGCGCGCACCGTCCGGGTCGTTCACCGGGGTAATTGGCAGGCGATTCCAGTCGCTCAAGGACTACGTCCCGCTAACGCGAGCGGGCTTTTCCACCCCGAGCTACCAAGCTATAGCTAAGCATACAAAGGTTGACATGATCATAGGCGCTGGGCGTAGCCCCACAATGGCGTCGCCATGAATCTTCAGGCGACAACCTTAACCTACCTAGCTACAGCAAGCGTATAGCGTCCGTATGGGCTTTGGTATAAATGGGAGGGAAACGCAGAACCGTCCGGGCGCGTTGATGACCAGAATTTTGTTTCTCAGCAATGGGCATGGGGAGGATGTGAATGCCAGTTTGGTGGCGCAGGCCTGTCGCCAGTGGGGGGCGCACGTGTGGGGGTTGCCGTTGGTGGGTAGCGGGCAGGCGTACCAGCGCGCCGAAATTCCGGTGATTGCGCCCACCCGGAATCTGCCGTCGGGGGGGATGGTGTATATGCATCCCTGGCTCCTGGTGCGAGATGTGTTGGCAGGGTTGGCGACCTTGACCTGGCAACAGTGGCAGGCGATGCGACGGGTGGCTCCCACCTGTGACCTGCTGGTGGCAGTGGGGGATGGGGTGCCCTTGAGTTTTGCCCGGCTGTCGGGACGCCCCTATGCCGCATTTCTGGTTTCCACCTCCAGCTACTACGAAGGCACACTGAAACTGCCAGGGCTGACCTGGTGGGGCTTGACCTCGCCCCGTTGCCTGCAGGTGTTTACGCGGGATGCCCTGACAGCACACCAGTTACAAAAGCGGGGCCTACACCAAGCCCTGTTTGCCGGTTATCCCATCATGGACGGGTTGATACCGACCGGGCAACCGTTGCCGGTTGACCCTCACCGGCCCGTGATTGCCCTCTTGCCGGGGAGTCGCTTCCCGGAAGCCGAGCACAATCTGCTGCTTTTGTTAGGTTTTTGTCAATACCTGTTTGCCCGCTATCCCCAGGCGCAGGTGTGGGCAGCGCTGGTGTCGGATTTTACGGATGAATTGCTGACGCAACTGGCCCAAAAACGGGGCTGGCAGTATCAGGCGGGGCAATTGCGTTGTTCTGCGGGGGTGGTGCATTGCGCGCAGCAGCGGTTTGCCGATATTCTCCACGCAAGCCACGTGGTCGTAGGCATGGCCGGTACTGCCATTGAGCAGGCGGTGGGTCTGGGTAAGCCTGTGATTCAGATTCCTGGGCGGGGTCCCCAATTTACCTATCGGTTTGCCGAAGCGCAGATGCGGTTACTCGGGTGTTCCGTCCGAACCGTAGGGCGAGGGCCAGCCGGGGAAGCCGAATTGCGTCTTGCTGCCGCCTGGGTACAAGAAATCCTAGGCAATCCCGCCTATTGCCAGGAATGCCAACGCAATGGGCAAGAGCGCGTCAATCGCGGGGGGGGTGCCTGGGGGATTGCCCAGGAACTCCGGCGGTTGGTGGCTCCCTAGTCGCGGCGGCGATCGCCCAGCAACAGCAGGACATAATACAGCAGGTTCATGATCGCTTGCACCGCAGCCGCCACATAGGTCCAGGCCGCAGCATCTAACACCGCATTCACGCCAGTCATCTCTTGGGGCGCGAGAATGCCTTCGGCCACCAGCAGTTTTTTGGCACGGTTGCTGGCATCAAATTCCACCGGCAATGTAATGAGGGCAAACAGGGCAGCCAGGCCGAATAGGGCCACACCAACCCAGGCCAGTACCCGCAGTGCGTTAAACACAAAGCCGACGAAAAAGAGGATCGGCCCCAACCAACTGCCAACTACTACCCCCGGCACAATGGCCGAACGAAACTGGAGCGGCACATAGTCCTCGGCGTGTTGCAGGGCATGGCCCGCTTCGTGCGCCGCCACCCCTACCGCCGCCACCGTTGCCCCATCATAGACCGTAGGACTCAGGCGCAATTCCCGGGTCATGGGGTTGTAATGGTCGCTCAGAAAACCATCTACCCGCTCCACCCGCACACTGTGCAGCCCATAGCGGTCCAAAAGCAGCCGCGCCGCCCGCGCACCGGTCATGCGGGTTCCCACCTGGCTATAGGTGGCAAAAGCAGATTGCACCCGCCACTGTGCCCATATCCCCAGCAACAAAGCCGGTAGGGACAGCAACAAATACAACGGGTCAACGTAAAACATCGTCGTTCAGTGCCTTAGAGACTATTTAATTTTTATGTTAAAACAACAGCCGGCACTGCGCAGTGAGGATACCCGTCCTTCCGTGTGGGTATCTATGCGAAACCGACCTGGAATCGGATGGACAAACACTCCTACTAGCTTGTAATTTTCGGCAGTTAATACCGAGTTATGTAATCATAAAAAAACCAACCCAAAAACTGCAAGAAAAAGAACACAGTCTTTTCTTTCATTATAGTGTGCAGATGAACCATGGAACCTATGGCCATTCAAGCTATCACCACCTAGAAGTGTTGAATCTTAAGATTTTGAGGATTGGTGCCAGAATGTGCATCTAACCTAATGATACAACGCATTGTCTTTAGGGCATGAATTCTCATTTATAACAAAAGATTGTCTCATCGAGCATTTTGCCGGACGCGAATTGATGAACTTTTGTTGCAGAGTTCCACACTACTGCTCACCACCTTCTTTTCATCATCCTATTTTCACAAATTCTAAAAAATGGCGACTTTGGATGGTCAAACCCGTCCCCTGCCAAAAGTTTTTGGGTCGTTGCACACAGAATTTGCTGGAATCTCCGAAAATGGATGGCAAGATTTGCACACGAGTGAACTTTCACTCTGGTTCCAACTAAGTCGCAATCGTCTATAATTAATAAGTCAAGCTATCTCCACCAAGCCATGAGCGAAGCAGAAAGCCAAGCCCAAGTGCGGCAAATTCTGGGCATGAAGGGGGCGCAGGTGCAAAACCTCCCGAAATGGCGGTTGCGTTTGCAGTTGATGAAACCCATCACCTGGATTCCCTTGATTTGGGGGGTGTTGTGTGGCAGTGCCTCATCAGGCGGATTTGAATGGCGGTGGGTGGACATTCTACAGGTATTGACCTGTATGCTTTTGTCGGGGCCTTTGATGACGGGTTACACGCAAACTTTGAATGATTTTTATGACCGGGAAATTGATGCGATTAATGAACCCTACCGCCCCATTCCTTCGGGAGCCATTCCTCTAGGCGAAGTTATTGCCCAAATTTGGTTTTTGTTGTTGGCTGGTCTGGGGGTAGCCTGGTTTTTGGATATTTGGTCAGGGCATTCTTGGCCGGTGATCACCACGATTGCTGTAATTGGGGCGGTGTTGGCGTTTGCCTACTCGGCTCCCCCCCTGAAGTTGAAACAGAATGGTTGGCTGGGCAACTACGCTTTGGGGGCGAGTTATATTGCCCTCCCCTGGTGGGCGGGGCATGCCCTGTTCGGGACGCTCAATCCCACTATTGTTGTCCTGACGCTGTTCTACAGCTTGGCAGGGTTGGGGATTGCGGTGGTCAATGATTTTAAGAGTATGGAGGGGGATCGGAAGTTGGGTTTGGCTTCATTGCCGGTGCAATTTGGGGTCAAAACAGCAGCCTGGATCAGTGTGGTGATGATTGATTTATTTCAAGTTGGGGTGGCGGTGTATTTGATGGCGATTGGCCAGCAACTTTATGCCACGCTGTTGTTGCTTTTGGTGATTCCCCAAATCACGTTCCAAGATATGTATTTTTTGCGTGATCCCCTGGCCAATGATGTAAAATACCAGGCAAGTGCTCAACCCTTTTTTGTGCTGGGCATGTTGGTGGTGGGGTTGGCGCTGGGACGAGTTTAGCTGGTCCGCCGGGAAGTCACACAATGTCTTTGCCCCCTTGGTTGCACTGGCTGGCAGCATGTCCCAGTACCAATACGTGGGCATTACAATCGCTGGATAGATTGACCTCAGGAGATGTGGTCTATACCCCCCGACAGACCGCAGGACGAGGGCAACAGGAACGGCCTTGGTATGCGCCACCGGGAGTTTTAACCGCTTCCTTTGTCCTGCAACCACTTGCCCCTTCAGAATTGCCCTGGTTGAGTTTGGCAGCAGGATTGGCGGTGATCCATGCAGTGGAAGATTTGATGACTTTGCCTGCCCTGGCCTTGGGCATCAAATGGCCGAACGATGTGTTGCTCTGGGGACGCAAGGTGGCGGGGGTGCTGTGCGAAGCTCGGTTTCCCAAAGCGGTGGTTGGGGTGGGGCTGAATCGGCAGGTGGATTGGCCAAAGGCTTTGGCAACCGGTGCGATGGATTTATCCCCGGCCCAGGTAGCAAGTCTGTCGGAAGTGAGCGCACCGCCAGAAGTGATGCCCTTGGTGACAAAATTGCGCGATTACCTGTTGCAGGCTCATGGGGTGATCCGGCAAAAAGGCTTGACCGGGCTTTTGCCCCAACTGCGCCAGCGGGATGTGCTCTCCGGTTGTCCTTTGGTTGTCCAGACACCTGAGGGGCCGGTCTGCGGGGTGGGCGCAGGAATTGACACCTGGGGGCGACTCCAGGTGCAACGGGCCGATGGAACCGTGCAAGCTTTGGCCGCCGGGCGGGTGGTGCGCTGGGAGCCTTCACGCCGCTGGGATGAGTAAAAGCACGATTTGTCCCGCCGTCACGGCTTGCCCGGGTTGACAGAGAATCTGGGCAACGGTGCCATCTAGGGGGCTGAGTACCGCAATTTCGGTTTTCATCGCTTCGATAATCATCAACTTTTCCTCGGCATGAACCTGCGCTTGCGGGGTGACTACTACCTGCCAAACTGTGCCGCTGACTTCCGCCCGCACCGCCACCTGCCCTGGGGGGATGGGAATTTCCGGCGCCTCTAGCGGGGCTGTTACCGCTTCCGTATCCGGTCGGTCAAATTCCCCAGCCGCCACCCACCGTTCCCGCTCTGCTTGAAAGGCGTTTTGTTGTTGAGTTTTGAAAGCCTGAATGGATGCGGCATTTTCCTGTAGAAACCGTTGATAGTCCCCTAAATGAAACGTTTCTTCCTGAATGTCTAATTTCACCCGCCCATAGGTCACATCCTCCCGGTAGCGCTGGAGTTCTGCGGCAGTGACCGGGAAAAAGCGAATTTGGTCAAAAAACCGCAACAGCCAGGGCTGGGTAAAATCGGCAGTTCGATAATAGCGATTCCACACAGGCACCGTGCGCCCCACCAACTGATACCCCCCTGGTCCTTCCATACCGTAAATGCACAGATACGCCCCACCAATGCCCACCGCATTCTCCGGCGTCCAGGTGCGGGCAGGGTTGTATTTGGTTGTGACCAGCCGATGTCGGGGGTCAAGCGGGGTTGCCACCGGCGCCCCCAGATACACATCCCCCAATCCCAGCACCAAGTAACTCGCCCCAAACACAATGTCATACACCTGCTGGATGTCCGCCAAGCCATTCACCCGCCGGATAAATTCCAAATTGCTCGGGCACCAAGGGGCATCCGGGCGCACCGACTGCATATATTTGGCAATTGCAAGCTGGATCGATTCATCATTCCAAGACAGGGGTAAATGCACAATGCGGGTAGCCACGGTCATCTGCGCCACGTCAGGTAATTCGGCTTCCGCCGTTGCTAATATATCCAAAAGTTCAGAACGGGGCAGTCGCTGGTTATCGTAATGCACTTGTAAAGAACGGATTCCGGGGGTGAGGTCAATAATGCCGGGAATCTTTTGCGCTTGCAACCAGGTCATCAACCCATGCACCCGAAACCGCAGGGTCAAATCCAAAGTTAACGGCCCGTATTCGATCAATATATATTTGTCCCCCGCCTGTCGGTAGGTCACCCCCACCGGATGGGCATCCGTCACCCGCTTGAGCACTGGTTCCGTAACCACCGGTACGGCGGGGATAGAGGGTAGGGGCGTCAGGCGAGCCAATTCCTGTTCCTGTCGCTGTTCCCAAGCACGGGCAGTCGGTTCATCCATCGGGAAAAATCGCACCCGGTCCCCCGGCTTCAACTGCCCGATTTTCCACAGTTCTGCCTGCACAATCGTCGCCGGACAGACAAACCCCCCCAAACTCGGCCCGTCGTACCCCAAAATGATCGGCATATCCCCGGTAAAGTCAATCGTGCCGATGGCATAGGCGTTGTCGTGGATATTGGAAGGGTGCAGACCCGCTTCCCCCCCATCCGGTCTGGCCCAGGTGGGCGCCGGGCCAATCAGCCGAATCCCTGTGCGGGCCGAATTGTGATGCACCACCCAGGCATGGCTCAACAGCATCTCCATATCCTGCGGGGTAAAAAAGTCCGGCGCCCCGTGGGGACCCACCATCACGCCGATTTCCCATGTATCCGTGTATTGGGGAATTAAGTCCGGGGGCAAAGTGGCTGGTTGATCCTGCCCATCCCAGGGTGTCAGCGGCAGCACATCCCCCGCCCGCAACGCCCTACCACCATGCCCGCCAAATTGTCCCAGGGTAAAGGTCGCCCGACTGCCCAGATACTCCGGTACCGGCAGCCCCCCCTGCACCGTAATATAGGTGCGACACCCTGCCCCCTGTACTGCCTTCAGGGTCAACACACTCCCGGCCCGCACCGTCACCGTTTGCCAGTAGGGAACCGGCTCGCCGTCCAGGGTCGCAGGCATCATCGCTCCGGTCAGGCAAATGCGGGTAGGGGCATTAAAGCGCAGGGTCGGCCCCGCCATCGTACATTCTAGCCCGGCGGCCCCCAGGGGATTGCCCAGCAGACGATTGCCCCAGCGAAACGCCAGGTGGTCCATCGGCCCGGAAGGCGGTACCCCCACATCCCAATACCCCAACCGCCCCGGATAGTCCTGCACGGTAGTAAACGTACCAGGTGCCAACACATCGATGGTCTGCGGGTGATAGGTGAATTGGGAGAGCCACTGGGTACTCACCTCGCCCCGCTGAAACACTGGGTCTGCCAAAACCTGTTGCAGGTACTCCAAATTGGTGGCAATCCCCGCCAGGGTGGTTTGGGCTAAAACGGTTTGTAATTTATCAATCGCCTCTGTCCGGTTTGCCCCATGCACAATGGCTTTCGCCAACAGGGGGTCGTAGAACGGGGTCACCTCCGTCCCAGGGCGAATCCAGGCATCCCACCGGGCACCCTCGGCTAAATGCACATGGGTCAGCACCCCGGCGCTAGGCTGGTAGTTTTTGTGGGGGTCTTCGGCATAAATCCGGGCTTGGATGGCATGACCCCGGGGCTGGTGGCGATAGCGGTCGAAAAAATCCCGTTCCCCGGCGGCCAAACGCACCATCCATTCCACCAAATCCATGCCGCAGACCAACTCGGTGACCCCATGCTCCACCTGCAAGCGGGTATTGACTTCGAGGAAATAAAATTCCCCCGTCGCCCCATCCACAATAAATTCCACCGTGCCCGCCGACTGGTACTGCACCGCTTCCCCCAACCGTTGCGCCGCCTGGTAGAGTCCCTGCCGCACCGATTCCGCTAACCCTGGCGCTGGCGTTTCCTCGATCACCTTCTGGTTGCGCCGCTGGCTGGAACAATCCCGCTCCCCTAGGGTCAACACCCGCCCCTGCCCATCCCCAAAAATCTGCACCTCCACATGGCGGGCCAGGGGGATGTATTTTTCCACAAACACCCCCCCATCCCGGAAATTCGCCTGGCTCAACCGTTGCACCTGCGCATAGGCCGCCGCCAATTCCTCCGCATTCTCACACCGCCGCATCCCAATTCCCCCGCCCCCCGCCGTACTTTTCAGCATCACCGGATAGCCGATCTGGTCTGCCGCCGCCTGCGCCTCGGTGAGACTATTTAATAAAGGTGTGCCGGGCACCAAGGGAATCCCCTGACGGGCCGCTAGATCACGGGCAAGGTGCTTGCGACCAAACTGGCGAATGTGTTCCGGCTTGGGTCCGATAAACACCAGCCCCCGTTGGGCACAGGCACTAGCAAAATCCGCATTTTCGCTGAGAAACCCGTACCCCGGATGAATCGCCGCCGCCCCCGCCTGCACCGCCAGGTCCAACACCCGCTCCCCCTGCAGATAACTCTCGCTGGCCAGGGTCCCCCCCAACGCTAGCGCTTCCGTCGCCGCCTCTACGTGGGGACTGTGCCGATCCGGTTCCGAATAAACCGCCACACTGGCAATCCCCAGCCGGTTTAAGGTGCGGATAATCCGCAGGGCAATCTCCCCCCGATTGGCGACCAGGACTTTGGCAAACATCAGCCCGCCGCATCCCAAATCAGCAACCGCACCGGCGTTGGGTTGTAGGCATTACAGGGATTGTTGATCTGGGGACAGTTAGAAATCAACACCAGCACATCCATCTCCGCCCGCAAATCCACGTACTTCCCCGCTTCAGAAATCCCGTCTACGATTTCCAAGCGGCCATCTGCCCCCACCGGCACATTCATAAAGAAATTGATATTACTCACCAAATCCCGCTTGTGCATCCCGTACTTGCTCAACTCCAGCAGGTAATTTTCCACGCAGGCGTGCAGGTGCTTCTTATGCAACCCGTAGCGCACCGAATTGCTCTCCATACTGCACGCACCCCCCAGGGTATCGTGACGACCACAGGTATCAGTCAGCACCGTCATCAGCACATTGCCCACATTGGACAACAACTGCGTCCCCGCCGTGATAAAGATATTTCCCTGGCGCACCACCGTATCCGGCGCACTGTAGCGCTCCGAGGTATCGGCGGCATTGTAAATCAGGGTGTCCACCGCCTGATTCCCCTCCACATCCACAATCCGTAAAATCTGCCCCTTGTACACCACCTTCGACCAGGGCTGGCGGGCAGGCAATTGGTAGTCGTAAATCGCTTTGGCGGGGTCCAAAGTCGGGGTCGCCATCGTCATCGTCGCCATACCGTTTGTACCTCCTGAAAAAAAAGTTACTGCAAACATTAGTACAAAAAATTACATGCCCTAGAGAGCGTAATTGGGGGCCAGCGGTCGTTGCCGCCACCAGGTATCCGTGTTGATGAATCCCCGCACCACCTCCTCGTTGGCCGTGCGACAGGGGTCATCAGCCGTCGGTTCCGGGGAACGCCACACCGTCAGTTGGATGGGTTGCGGTCGGTACACCGTATCCGGGTGCAGGACATGGGGACAGTTGGCAATCACCACCAGCACATTCATTTCCGCCCGCAAATCCACGTAAGCACCCGGTTTGGCCGCCGCTGCATCGTACTGCAAATCCCCCGTCGGTGTCACCGTCACCCGGCTAAAGAAATTCACATTGGGCATCAAATCCCGGCGGGACATCCCCCACTTCCCCAACGCCCGCAAAAACTGGTCCTGGGCATTGTGAAAATCCTGGCGACCGTGAATGTCTGTGCCGATTCCCCCATGCCCGTACTTGGCCCGATTGGTCGCCGCCGTACTGCAGCCGCAGATCAGGTCATGGCCGTTGGACGTATCCGCCGTGATGGAAAACAAAATCCGCCCCATATCCGAATACAGCACCATCCCCTGGCGCAAAAAGGCGTTGAATTGGATTTTGGCCGTATCCGCCACATTCAGACGCTCCATCGGGCGGTCTGCATTGTAGGCCAGCATCGCCACCCCCTGCGACCCCCCCAAATCCGTGATCCGTAGGGTCTGCCAGCGGGGAATCACCCCATGCCAATAGCCTCCCCCCGGCACCTTCTCCGACCAAACCACCAATTCCGCGGGAATGTCTATCTCGCACGCCGTTGCCACCATACCTGCACCTCCTGTTTTGGGTTACCAAACGACACAGCCCAGGAGATGATGCGACCTAGCCTGCCTCTCAGACTAACCGCACGACCTCCCGGGCTTTTATCCCGCCGTGTAACCGCACCCCCTGGGGCAACGGCCTGCTTCTCTTGGACCAGCCACAGCAGTCACCACCGCTGCCGGAACCCTAGAAGCTCTCCTGCTAGCTGCTAAACCCATCCTAGCTCACCCCCTCCAAAAAACAGTTACTTTTGTTACTTTTTACAAAAATTTACAATCCGTTAGTTTGTTTTTTTCCTATGTATGCGCCGCAACTTTTGTACAAAAAAATTGTATCCCAAGATACTGTTTTTCCTGATTTGGTTTGGGGATGCTTAAGTAGTACAGGGGGCGTTGGTTTTTGAGGGTGAAATCCTCACGATTTCCCAATCCTTTCCCTGGTGATGAACGGTTCGGTTCCGGTTCATTTTTTAGGAGTTTACCGGTGGCATGAGATGGCAATCCCACGTCTGGAAAGGGCTGTTGTTTGTGGTGGCAATCCTATTCACCGTAAGTTGTGTCCGTCCTGCAGTGCGCAATGAAAGTCCTACCGTGCGCCTGGGTTTTAGTGCCTGGCCGGGCTGGTTTCCCTGGCAGGTCGCCCAGGAAAAAGGAATTTTTACCGCCCAAAATGTGCAGGTAGATTTGAAGTGGTTTGATAGCTATTTGGACTCGATTAATGCCCTGACAGCCCAACAATTAGAAGCGAATTCCCAGACCCTCAATGACACAATTAGTGCCGTAGCGGGTGGTGCGGATCAAGTGATTGTTTTGGTGAATGATAATTCGACGGGCAATGACAAAATTATCGTCCGGGAAGGGATTAATACCATTGCGGATTTGAAGGGGAAAAAAGTGGCTGCCGAAGAGGGCACAGTGGATCATTTTCTCCTGTTGTTGGGGATGGAACAAGCGGGACTAAAGCCTTCGGATATTACCTTTGTGCCCTTGGAAACGGGGAAAGCCGCCACCGCCTTTGTCGCCGGACAGGTGGATGCGGTAGGGGTGTTTGCGCCCTTTACCACCCAAGCCTTGAAACGTCCGGGCAGTAAGGAATTATTCAGTTCCAAGGATTTTCCGGGGGCGATTTCTGACCATTTGGTGTTTACCCGGAGCTTTGTGAATGAGCATCCCGAACAGGTGCAACAAGTAGTGGATGCCTGGTTTGCGACGACGAAATTTTTGGAAACCAATCCTGAGGAAGCCACTGCCATTATGGCGAAAAAAGCCAATGTTTCAGTGGAAGAATACAAACAATATGCGGCGGGTACCCGGATTTTTACGGTGCAGGAAAATATCGCCGCTTTTCAACCCGGCAATGATATGTCCTCGTTACCTTTTGCGGCGAAGAAAATCAGTGCCTTTTTAACGCAAGTCGGTTTGGCGAAAACCCAACCGGATTTGAGCAAATTGTTCGACGACCGGTTTGTGAAAGCCTATGCCGCCCGTGCCCAAGCCCAAATGTCCCCCGTTCCAGTGACTTCCCATGACCGATCCCCAACGTTCCCAGCCCCTGCGTGACCAGTTACAGCCCCGGCAGTTGCGCCCGTCGGTGTTTTGGCGGCTTGCTGAGGACATTCCCCACCGATTGTACTGGCGGTTGGTCACCCTCTCGATCCTGTTGCCCCTGATGGGGTGGGGCTTGGTGACCTGGGTGGGGGCGGTTGACCCCAAATTTTTGCCCTCACCGGGACAAGTTGTGCAAGCTGCCATGCGCCTGGGGCGTTCGGGGGAGTTGTGGCGGGATACCTGGGCGAGTGTGGGGCGGGTG
>NZ_JBRCEP010000075.1:0-47435 GCF_053491055.1 Gloeomargarita sp. | reverse complement strand
CTCTGGAGGGGCTCTACGGCCTCTCTACCGGGCTGGCTGCCGTGCGAGCTCATCATGTGGAAGTGATCCAATCGGCCGTGAACCGCCTGGAACACCGCGGTCGCACCCAACTGTTGCTGCCTTTGGATCCCACCTTTGTGTTAAGCGGGGAAAAATCCAGCTAAATCTCATAAGAAATCGTTTACATTTTTTGCAAATCCCTTCGAAAAGTAATGAGCTCAAGAAAATTGAGCTAGCCCAAGCTCTCTAGAAATGGGCAAAGCGCAAACCTTAAGCTATGCCGATATTTCTAGATTGCAGACTTCCATTTGCTCTTATACCAGAGACAGAGAGCTGCGGATCCCAGGGCCATGGATGGATTGCGACACCCCTTTCCCGAATCACGAGAAGTGAGGCTGCGACAACTATTGATTCGAGAGCGCTGGCCGGAAATGCTGAAGGGCTGCCGGGCCTGCATCCATTGGGACGACTTCAAGCGACCCGAATGCTGCGGCGACTGTGGCATTGGCGATCGCCGCAGACAAGAAGCAGAAAACCAGCCCAGCAAATCTTCAGGCATTTAGCTTAATCGGCGGGAAGCCCCGCACTGTATGGGTGAATTGTGTTGGCTCAAGAGCCAATCAGTGTCGCGATGAAAGCCGTTCGTGCTGCAATTGAGGCGAACAAGTTAAATCTCTGGAGAGTTTCTCGCCGTGGATCGCACGGTGGCAGCACACTGAGACCTCTGTACAAACAAGTCTGTGAAGCGTGAAGCCCGCACTCTATCAGAGTTGTGTTTACTCAAGGATGATGAGTGACGGGAGTCGTCACGATTCTCCGTAGTAAAAGGCAATTTCCTTAGGTTTAAGCGGGGCAAAATCTGCCGCCACCAGTTTGGCGTTCAGCACCTCTAAGGGGAAATGTTTGGCCCCGATCCGCACGATCCGAGAACGCATGGTATTGGTCACGCCGCTGCGCTGGCGATTGGCTTCCAGAGCCATCACTTCCTGGTAAAGCGCCAAACGCGCTGCCGGAATGGGCGTACCATCCAAGTCCACGCCGCGGGCAATCGCCGCATCCACCGCATCTGCACCCAGAGTTTCAGGATTCATTGCTTTGGCAACCTAATTTTTATCCTCAGGATAATCGAATACCCGGCGGGGATCAAGGGAAACAGGCAATCCTGACACCCCCTTTCCATCCTGGGCCGTTAACGCACATTGTTGCACCAGCAACAGATTCCGGGCTGTCAGGGCCAGATGGGGGTCCAAGTTGTGCGCCACCGCCCAAGCCACCAGCGCAAACAACACCCGCCCCAACTGCTCGGCATCCGGTTGCTGCACCAACGCCTGCACCTGGGCAATCAGGGTGGTGGCCTTCACCGGGTGGGCATCACCATCTGGGAAATGGGCGGATAGTTTTTGATAGATTTTAGCTGCTGCCATCAGGGCCGGAAAAGTCGCTATATAGTGATGCAATTTTGCCGGTAAGGAATGCCCTTGCTCTTGTTGTTTGATCGCCTCCCAATTTTGCCGCACCACCGCCACATCCTCCACTGCTAATTCACCAAAAACGTGGGGATGGCGGCGAATCAATTTTTCGCTAATGCCATTGGCGACTTCCACGAGGGAAAAGTCTCCCGTCTCTTGGGCAATTTGGGCTTGTAAAACCACTTGCAAAAGCAAATCTCCTAGTTCTTCTTGGATGGCAGTTGCATTACCTGTGCCAATTGCCTGTACTACTTCGTAGGCTTCCTCGATAATGTAGGGGGTTAAACTCGTTGGCGTTTGCGCTAAATCCCAAGGGCAACCCGTTTCTGGGTGGCGTAATTGGGCGACAATATCCACCAGTTGCCGGTAACTTTCTCGCACCGGGTCGGCCAGATACACATGCAGGGGATAATCCCAATCCAGATGAGGCAGTTCCGATTTTTTCCCCGCAAACAGATGGGTTTTCTGATTGAACAAAATTAGGGGTTGTGTGGGGCTGCAATAGGGCAAAAGGGTTTGCAATTCTTGAGCATTGAGAAGATGCAAACATAGGGCTGGCAATTGCAGTGGTTGCCCCTGTTGTAAGCGGTCAACCGATATAATATGGAGGCTGTTCATCGGCGTCCCATTTCCCTTTTCAAACGTTCAAATTCCAGTTCTAATTCCATATTTTGAAATTCTTTTTCGACGGCATCTGGAGTGCTGCTGGTGGTCGGGGAATAGCTGGTCTTGGCCTTTTGCCGTTTGGCTTGAATTTGTGCCAGTAACGTTTCCAATTGTTGGATGCGTTTTTTGGTGACCGTCAATTCTGCCCAGTATTGATGGCCTTGGGTCATTAAAACCTGCTGTCGCATCTTGGCCGCCTCAAGCAAATCTGGTCGTTGCGCCCGTTCTGCCAAACCTAACCGTTCCTGCCAAAGGCGAATCTGTTGGCCTGTTTCTAAAATTTTTTGCTCTAGTGTTTGCATTTCCCCCTGCAATTGTTGCAACAGGTGACGGGTTTGGGTTTCCTGTTCCGCCAGGGTGTCCTGTTCCATCGCAGCGGCAATGTCCGGGTGCGCTTGCAGAAAATCGTCCAATTTGGCCGATAAGTACGCCTCTAAATCATCCCACCAACCCATACCTACCCCCCTTGCCCGATAATATATTTAGTTTAATGGTTGTACCGCACTTGGTTCCAGGGCATGTTTTATCAAGGGAACCATCTGTGGATTCACCAAGCCCAAATGGTGGGAGCAGATGGTCAATTACGGCGTTGCAATGTGGGGATTCAAGGGGGCAAAATCGTCGCCATCACCGATGAGGATCACCGGCAACAGTATCCCTATATCTTAGAGGCAGACGGTTGGGTTCTATTGCCGGGAGTGATTGATCCCCAGGTGCATTTTCGTGAACCTGGCCTAGAGCACAAAGAAGATTTTGTCACGGCCAGTCATGCCTGCGCCAGAGGGGGCGTGACCTCTTTTTTAGAAATGCCCAATACCCGTCCCTTAACCACCGATCAGGCAACCTTAGATGACAAACTATGCCGCGCTGCCCAAAAATCCTTAGTCAATTACGGTTTTTTTATCGGGGCAACCCGGTCAAATTTAGCAGAAATTAACCAGGTAAAGCCGGTCTGTGGCATTAAGGTTTTTATGGGTTCCATGCACGGAGATTTACTCATTGATGATGCGGCGTATTTAGAGCGTATTTTTGCCACCGGAACCCGTTTGATTGCTGTACATGCGGAAAACCAACAGCGGATCAATCAACGTCGCCAAGAATTTGCTGACCGATATCATATCCCGGATATTCACTCAGACATTCAAGATGACATAGCGGCACTCCAGGCAACCGAATTGGCAGTCAATTTATCCATAAAATATCGCCGCAGATTACATATTTTGCACTTATCTACTGCTCTAGAAGTAGAATTTTTACGCACCCACAAAAAGCCCTGGATCACGGCAGAAGTCACCCCGCAACACCTACTGTTGAATCGCTCCGCCTATCACACCTTGGGCACATTGGCGCAGATGAATCCCCCCCTACGCACGGCCCGCGATAATGAGGTTTTGTGGCAAGGACTCCATACGGGTTTGATTGATTTTATGGCTACGGATCATGCGCCCCATACGTTGGCCGAAAAAGCCCGTCCCTATCCCGAATCCCCCTCAGGAATGCCTGGGGTAGAAACCCTGCTACCGTTGATGCTCACCCAGGCAAAACAAGGGAAATGTTCGTTACCACAGGTCATCCATTGGCTATCAACAAATGTGGCAAAAGCCTACGGAATTAGAAATAAAGGGCAAATTGCCATTGGGTATGACGCCGATTTGGTGCTGGTGGATTTAGAGCGTACGCAACCCGTGCGACGGGAAGATTTGCAAACCAAATGTGGGTGGAGTCCCTTCGAAGGTTGGGAATTGACGGGTTGGCCGCAGGTCACCATTGTCGGGGGGCAAATTGTCTATTACCAAGGCCAATTCAACGAGCAGGTGCGCGGCCAGGCTTTGCAATTTTCAGAACCCTAAATCCTAGGGCTTCCCGGCATCCACCAAACAGGCTTGCACATCCTGCAACAACGTCTCTTGATCGAGATTCTGCCCGATGAAGACCAATTGATTTTTGGGGGGAATAGGCCGGTCATCCACATCCAAACTGTAGCGCTTACCGCTGAGTTGAAAGATATAACGGAGGGTGCTGCGGTCAAACCACAAAATCCCCTTCGCCCGAAACACATTCGTTGGCAGTTTGTCCGTTAAAAAGAATTGAAATTTTTCCAGGTGAAACGGTTGCTCGCTTGTAAATGAAACCACCATAAACCCGTCATTTTCTAAGTGATGCGAGTGGTGGTGATGTTCGTGATGCTCGTGGTCGTGGTCATGATGAGCCGATGATTGGGCAGCAGCCATTAAATGGGTATGGGGGGCATCAATTCCCAAAATCAACGGCAGAGGCACTTGCCCATGCACCGTAGTCAAGATGCGGGCGCCGGCTTTCATGTCACAGATGCGCCGGGTCAACTCCTGCACCCGCTCTGGAGAAACCAAATCCACCTTATTCAACAAAATAATATCCCCGTAGGTCAGTTGACTCAAAGCCGCTTCACTGTTGAATAAATCAGGGGCAAACGCTGAAGCATCTACCACCGTTAAAATCGAATCCAAGTGGGTCAAATCCCGCAATTCTGTCCCCAAAAACGTGAGCGCAACCGGCAGGGGATCGGCGACGCCTGTGGTTTCTACGACCAAATAATCAATGCGCTCCTGCCGCTCCAAAACGTTATAAACTGCATCCACCAAACTATCATTAATCGTGCAACAAATACAGCCATTGCTTAGTTCAATCATCCCCTCATCCACCGACACCAAAAGCTGGCTGTCAATGTTAATATCCCCAAATTCATTCACCAATACCGCCACCTTCAAATCCTGCCGGTTCCGCAAAATATGGTTGAGCAACGTGGTTTTGCCACTCCCTAGAAACCCCGTAATAATCGTCACCGGTAACCCCCGCTTGGGCAATTCCAACGCCAAGGGCGCAGACATAGACTGGGCCATCATCCCTCGTTATCCCCCAGAACTGATAATGATTCTCATTGTACCCCTAACGGTTCGGGGTCACCAGACTTTCCCCCTGCAACAGCCGCCGGGCCGCTTCTAGCAGGGTTTCTTCCAGGTACGGTTTGGTAAAGTAGGCATTGGCGCCCAGTTGGATGGCCATTTGCCGGTGCCGTTCCGCCCCCCGCGACGTCAGCATGGCAATCGGCAAATGCTTGAGGTTGGGATCGCGGCGGATTTTCGACAACAGTTCCAGCCCATCCATCCGCGGCATTTCAATATCACAAAACATCAAGTCGCAAGGAAGACCATCCCGCAGCTTTTCCCAAGCTTCCTGCCCGTCCCGCGCCTGCTCCACCCGATAGCCCTTGTTGCTAAAGGTCATCGAGAGCATCTCCCGCACCACAATCGAGTCGTCCACAATCAGCACCGTCGGTTCATCAGTGGTCTCCGGCTCCACCGGGGCAACACCTTGCCACAGCGGCATACTCGGCGGCGGCATTTGCCCCAGCGCCAAATCCACCAACTCCAGGATGTCGGCAATCATCATGATCCGCCCATCCCCCAAAATGGTCGCCCCCGCAATCCCCAGCGGTTTTTTGACCGGCCCGGTCAGTTGCTTGATCACCACTTCCTGCTCGTTCAACACCTGGTCCACCTGGAAGGCCACGTGTCGTCCCAAACTATGCACAATCACGATAGCCATCCCCTCTTGCGCCGTCGCACCACCGTAGATATTCCCCCGGCCAATCAACCGCCCGTAGTGCAACAGTTCGCTCAAAGACCGCAGGGGAATCCGCTGCCCTTGCCAATCCAAGGTCAACTTGCCATCCGCGCCCGTATGAATCATCTCCGGCGTCACATCCACCGGCACATCTGCCACCCCATCCATCGGAAACGCCACCCGCGCATGGCTGACCACACAGGGCAACGACTTGGAAATACTCAGGGTCAAAGGCAGCCGAATGGTAAAGGTCGTTCCTTTGCCCAACTCCGAATCCACCACCACCGTCCCCCGAATTTCCGCCAAATTCTGGCGCACCACATCCAGCCCGACCCCCCGACCGGCAAACTCATCCGCCTGATCCTTGGTACTAAACCCAGGCATAAACAGCAGTTGGTAAATGTCCTGCTTGCTCATGGTGGCCGCCTGCTCCGGCGTAATCAAGCCCCGCTCAATCGCCTTGGCCTTCACCCGATCCGGATTGATCCCCACCCCATCATCGCTGACCGTAATGACCGTTTGGTTCCCCTGATGGGATGCCCGAATCACGATTTTGCCGACCGGCGATTGCCCCGCCGCCTGCCGCTGCGCCGGTAACCCAATCCCATGCACAATCGCGTTGTTCACCAGGTGCGTCATCGGGTCGGTCAGCTTTTCCAGAATCATCTTGTCAATCAGCGTATCCCGCCCCTCAATTTCCAACTTCACCTGCTTCCCGCACTTAAGGGCCACATTCCGCACCGCCCGCGGCAACCGGTCCGTCACCCGCGAAAACGGTTCCATCCGTGCGCTGTTGATCCCCTCCTGCAGCCCCTGGGTAATGCGTTGGAAACTGCGCACCACCTCATCAAACGCTTCCACCATAAACCCAATATCCTGGGCCGCTTCCCGTACCCGCAACACCCGCTCGGCAATCTCCTGCGACAGGGTATGGAAGCCTGTGAAGCGATCCATTTCCAGGGCATCAAATTCTGCCCCCGTACTGTGCTGGGCCCCCCCTGGGCCACTACCGACAACACTGCGCGTCCCACTCCCACGGCCCGCACTCAAAGCCCCTTCCAAAAGCGAACGTTCGTACAAATCCTGCATCCGTTGGCTCAGGTCATTGAGCTGATGCGCCTGATGCAACAAATTCTCCAAAAACTGCCGCAACTGGTTTTGATCCTCGCTGAGGGTATTCCGGGAAACCACCAACTCCCCAATCAGATTGCTGAGATTGTCCAATTGGCGTATGGGCACCCGCATGGTCTGCTCCATGACCGGGGCGCTGGCTGAGGCAGTAATTCGAGGTTCTGGCTCAGATACCGTCGGTCGAGGCGGTGGGGGAGCCGCCGCTGGCTCTTGAGTCTCAAGTCCCAAAGACTTAGCCAGCTCATCCAGATTTTCCGTCACGTCAGGTTGCCCCTCAGCAGGCGTTGTTTCCGTGGTCAGAACCGCTTCCAGGGCGCTCAAATCCTCAGATAAATCCGGCAGTTCCAAATCAGCTAAAGCCAAATCACCACTGGCATCCGTTGGTTCCAGACCCGGCGTCTCAGGAAAATCTAGTTCCGCCAGTTCCGTATCAATTTGCTGCGCCAATTCAGCATCAATGGCAGCCAAATCATCCAAAGCCCCAATTTCGCTGTCCAAAGCTGCCAGCTCTTCTAGCTCGGTTTCCTGCCAGGGGTCGGTATCCGCTTGCTCAGTCGTCGGCGTCTCCGGTTCAGGGTTGGCAAAGGCAGCCAGCGCCGCCTCCCAATCCACCCCCAAATCGCCAACCAACCCTGAATCACCTGAACTCAATTCAGCAGGAATTTCCGGCACATCCGGCAATTCACCTGCAGGTTCTGTCTCAGGAGCAATATCATCAACACCCAATCCACCCAAATCAGCCGCCGTTTCCGCACCCAAATCCAGCGTCGGAATATCCCCCAACTCTTCCCCAAAAGCAAACTCAGCCGCTTCCCCGGTAGCCGCACCCACCTCAAAAGCGGCAGAATCCTCCGCAACCTCACCCAAATCAGCCGCCGTTTCCGCACCCAAATCCAGCGTCGGAATATCCCCCAACTCTTCCCCAAAAGCAAACTCAGCCGCTTCCCCGGTAGCCGCAGCACCCACCGGTTCCGCCGTTTGCCCTTCCTCCGGCACAGCAAATAAATTCGCCAGGTCACCCAATTCTGCCGCCGCTTGCTCCACAGGCAAGGCCGTTTCCGCATCCCCAGCCGCCACCGGCGCTGCTTCCGACCCTAACGAAAACAACTCAGCCAAGGAAGCCAATTCCTCCACTGCACTGGCAAGTGGAGCCGCCGCTTCCCCCGCCGGAACCTCAGCAACCGCTGCCCCCGCCTCCAAATCGGCAAACAACTCCTCCAAATTCAATTCTTCGCCATCCCCGGCCTGAGCAGCCGTAGCCCCCGCCTCCCAGGCCGCCGGAATCCCTTCCCCTTGCACCAAAATCTGCAACAGCGCCTCCAATTGGATAAAATTCGGCTCCTGGTCAATCACCGCCTGCTGCCCCATCTCAAAGGGAATATCCCCTTCCTGCTGCAAATGGTTGACCAGCCCCTCCAACGCCGCTACCCCCTGCCGGAAGCGCTCGACCATTTCCGGGCTAAGTTGCACCCGCCGCGCCACCCCTTGATCCCGCAGAATCTTCAAACAATCCTCTAGCCGCAGCGCCATCTGCTTGACGGCATCCAAACCCAACATCGCCGCGCCCCCTTTGATGGAATGGGCCGCCCGGAACCAACTGGCCACCTCCTCCGCATCCGCCAACGGCTGCGCCATCGCCGTTAGCGCCTGATGCAGAATCGCCAAATGTTCCTGGGTCTCCTGGAGGAAATATTCCAGAATCCGTTTTTGTTTGGCCGCATCCATACCGTATCTCCTATAGGTTTAAAGGGGTTCGGTTGTCCCTAAACGGAACCGTTCAACAGAAGCTTGCAACCCACGGGCAACCTCCGCCAAATTCTGCAACGCCACCGAAACCCGCTGGGCCTCCTGGGACGTCTCTTGCGCCGTCAATTCCACCGACTGCATCACCTGCGTCACATTGCGGGACACCTCCGTTTGCCGTACCGTATCCGCCGTAATCGACTGCACCAGCGTATCAATCTGTTGCGACACCTGAATAATCTCTTCCAACGCCCGCTTGGCCTGTTCCGCCACCCGCGTCCCCCGAATCACCTCCTGGGTACCCTCCTCCATGGCCGTCATCACCAGCCCCGTTTCCCCCTGAATCTGCAACACAATTTGCTCAATTTCCTTGGAAGCACGACTGGTTCGGTCCGCCAACTGCCGCACCTCGTCTGCCACAATCGCAAACCCCCGCCCCGCTTCCCCCGCCTTGGCCGCCTCAATACTGGCATTCAACGCCAACAAGTTCGTCCGCTGGGCAATCTGACCAATCGAGTTCACAATTTTGTTAATCTCCTGCGCCGATTCCGCCAACCGCTTCACCTTACGCGTGGTTTCCGCCACCGACTCGCGAATACTCTGAATCCCCGCCACCGTCTGATCCACCGCTTCCCCACCCCGCAAGGCAGTCTCCGAGGCCGTGCGTGCCACCTGCGCCGCCTCCCGCGCACTCTCGGCCACCCGCTGGATCGAATCGGTCATCATCTGCACCGAATTCAACGTACTGGCCAATTCCTGGGCCTGCCGCAACGCATTCGCCGACAACTCCCGCGCAAAATACTCACTGTCCGCCGCCGCCCGCCCCACCTGCAGGGTCGAGGTTTTCACCTGTTGCACAATCTGGCGGATGTTTTGAATGATGAGGTTAAACGAATCCGCCACCGCCCCCAAAATGTCCGCCGTAACCTCCGCTTGCACCGTCAAATCCCCCCGCGCTGCCCCCTCCACATCATCCAGCAACCGGATCACCTGCCGTTGCAAATCCTCCCGCGAACGCTCTACCTCCTCCGCCGTCTTTTGCAATTCCTGAAACCGCTCCCGCACCTGCTCCAACATCCGATTAAAGGCCAGCGCCGCTTCGGTAAAATCATCCTGGCCCACCACACTCAACGCCGACTGAAATTCACCCCGCCCCAACGCCTCACAACTCAAACGCAATTCCTCAGAAAATTGCCGCACCCGCTGGGCTTTGACCCCGCCGCCCCCATTACCCAAGGCCACCGCTGCACCCCCGCCCAACACGGCAGCCAAAAGCGCCCCCCAAGGACGCTGGGGCACCACCAAAGCCGCCCCCCCGGCGACCACCGCCACCACAGCCCCCACCCACAAGGACTTGGGTAAACCTGAAGACGACTTGCGCACCGGCGTAACCGACACAGGCGGAGCCACCGGAGTCACCGCATTTTTCAAACTCGGACGGGTCGCCACCGTCTCCGGCGTGGACACTGCGCCCAATGTATCCGTCTGCTCCACCGCCGGGTCAGCCGCCTGGCTCCGTGGCCTTCCTCCCGTCAACGGGTCATCCGCAAACACCGCCTCAGCCGCCTGAAAACTAAACAAACCCGGTTCTGTCGCCGGTTCACTCGCCCCCGCCGACTTGGTCACATCCATCAACAGGGTATCCGCCCCCTCCCCTGTCTCCCGTTCCGTCACCCCTGGGGGGTGCGACCTCTGGGAAAACGGCGTATCCATAATCAGCGTGTGATCCCCGCCATACCCATGCTCCGGCTCCTCCGGCATCGCCAAAGGATGTTCCTCTGCCATGGGTTCGCTCACAGGCGTCTCTGTCACAAAGGGATTGACCGCCGCCGCAGCCAGATCCTCTGCCGCTGCCGGTTGCCGAAACACCAGGGTCTCTGGCTGGGCAGGACGTTCCTCTTCCACATCCTGCACCACAAACGGGTTATCCATCCCTTCCCCATTCATTTCCAGCCGCTGTACCGGTGCGGTAAAATCCTCCTGCGTCCCACCGGCCAAACACTGATTCACATCGTTTAGCCCATTGCGCGCATACTCCACCAATTCCGGGTCATTGGTCAACTCCAGCACCCGCTGATAATGCGCCCGCGCCTGGACATAGTCCTGGGTACAAAGATAAATGTGCCCCCGCAACAGATGCAGGTTGGGCATATCATCATATTGCCGCAACAGGGCATCCGCAATCGTAGCCGCCTCAGCATAGTCACCCTTGACGTAGGCATTCGTGGCGCGCTCGTAGTCAACATGATAATTGCTGGTGGCCATTGACCCTGACTCCTTATCAGCGATCCATAGCGGGGTAGTGCATTGGCGACGGCAGGATAGTAACAAAGCTTGAGTGCAACTCTAGGCGAACCTCAGCAATTGCGCCATTTTAGTTATAACTTGTGAACCCCCCCTTCCTCAATAGCCATCTGGAGGTTCCCCCCTTAAACCGCAGCCGACCACACCTGGGGATCCACCAAGGCTTTTGGTGCCAACAACTGCACCACCGCCCCATCCGGCAACGACCATTCCCCCTGCACCAAAGATGGCCCCTGGGCTGGGTTCTCGCCGCTCAACGGGGGACGCAACTGCCGGGGGTCGAGAAATTCCGCCCCCACCACCCGGTCAATCGCCAACCCACAGGCAACCCCCTGCTCTGACACCACAATCACCGACAGTTCTGGCCGGTTGGTATTCAACGGTGGCAACCCCAAAAACATCCCCAAATCGCCGATCCAAATCACCTGCCCCCGCCAGTTGTACGCCCCCATCACCGTGGGCGGCACGTTGGGCACGGCACTGATCCGTTCGGGACTCACCCCCACCACTTCCTGCACCCCCATCGCCGGCAGGGCAAATTCCGCCCCCGAATTCAGAACAAACCGTAGATACAGTTCCCCCTGAACCCTACCCTCGTCAGGACGGCTTTCTCCCCCACCCGCCCCCAAAAAATCGGTTGTCGCATCCACCATCATCCCGATCCCCGCGGCGTTCGCAACAGATGACGCACAGTGCCGAGCAAATCCTGGGGTTCAAACGGCTTGACGATGTAGGCGTCCGCCCCCTGCTTCAAACCCCAATGCTTGTCAAACGTTTCGCCCTTGGAAGAACACATCAACACAGGTATTTGTTTGGTCTGCGGGTTGTCCCGCAACCTCCGCACCAATTCGTAGCCGTTCATGCGGGGCATGACCACATCCATCACCACCACATCGGGAATTTGCCCCCCACGCACCAGTGCCCAGGCCTCGTCCCCATCCTCAGCCGCCAACACCTGAAAGCCATCCTGCTCCAGCAGCGACACAATCATTTCCCGCTGGGTGCGTTGGTCTTCCACAACTAACACGGTTGCCATCGCCTCACCGCCCGCGCCTGCCCCCATTGTACACCGTTTCCCGGCAATCTCAACCCTCCTTGGCAGTCACTTCCACCCATTCATCTACCCGCTGGGGCATGGCCAAAGGCAGGCGCAGCGGCTGCAATTCCTGCAAGGGGCTGGCGGTCTGGGGCAAGGTGTGAACCAAATCCTCCAAAGGCCGCGGAATAACCATAATGGCGTGCAATTCCCCAATCCGACTGGCGGCTTCCATCCCCGCATCAATGGCAATCGTGACATCTGTCACCCGCCCCCGCAAAATCACCGTACACAGACCCGCCCCCAACTGGTCATAACCCACCAGATGCACATCGGCAGCCTTGAGCATGGCATCGGCAGCCCCCACCAGGGCCGGAAAACCCCGGGTCTCCAGCAACCCCACCGCCTGTCCCCGCTCAGGGTCAGGCGTGCCCAGGCGCGCCAAGACGGCCATGCTCGGACTAATCGGCAAAACCCGTTCCAAATCGGGCAGAGGCCGAGGCACCACCAAACTAGAAACGTACTGACCAAAGGCCGTAGCCGTTTCGATGCCCGTTTGCACCGCCAACCGTACCGAAGCAATATCGCCCCGCACCACGGCTGTACAATAGCCGCCGCCGGTTTTTTCGTACCCGACCAAATGCACCCCCGCCGCTTTGAGCATGGTGTCTGCCGTCCCGACCAGCGCGGGAAAACTTTGGGTGGAAACCAACCCCAGCGCCATGGATTCGTAGGGATTGACCGGGGGTTGGGTGCCCAGGGCGAGTTGGTTCTGGGTTTGGGTCGCAGGGGATGTAACCATAAATGACTGTCAGGTCACTAACCCTACTTTAGCGATAAACGGCAAATATCGTCCTGTCCAGGCGCAGCCTCAACCAACTTCTGCTTGGCTTAGAAGTGTTGCATCTTAAAATCTTGAGGGTTTGGGCCCAAATCTGCAGCGAACCTCATGAGACAAAGCTTGAAGCACGCATTCTCATCTATAGCTAAGCATACAAAGGTTGACATGCTGTGGGTCGCTGGGCGTAGCCCCACAATGGCGTAGCCATGAATCTTAAGGCGACAACCTTAACCTACCTAGCTATAACATCCTTCATCCCCTATAACTCAGTATAGGACTTCATTTCTATCCCCTACTTACACCAATAACAAAGATGGCATGGTTGCCTATTCCACAGTGACCGATTTAGCGAGATTACGCGGTTGATCCACATCTAAACCACGATGGGCAGCAATGTAATAAGCAAGTAGTTGTAATGGCATAACGGTCACTAAGGGGGAGAGCAATTCCGGCACTTCGGGGACGGTTAAATTCACCTGAAATAAATCGGGGATTTCTCGATTGGCTACTGTGCCCACCCCAATAATATGCGCTTCCCGGGCGCGGGCTTCTTGCACGTTGCTCAACACTTTATCGTACACACTCCCTGGCATGGCAATTGCAATCACGGGTACGCCTTTATCCAGTAAGGCGATCGGGCCATGTTTCATCTCGCCCGCCGGATAACCTTCGGCGTGAATGTAGCTCACTTCTTTGAGTTTTAAGGCGCCTTCTAGGGCAATCGGAAAATTAATACCGCGGCCCAAATAAATCACATGTTGGACTTCTGTAAATTCATGGGCCAATTGCTCAATAAGGGGGGCTTGGGTTTCTAAAATCCATTCCAGATGGTTGGGGATTTTTTGCAAATTGGCTAAGTATAATTCCAGCTTTTCTTGGCTGAGGATGTGCCGCTGATAGGCCAAGTCAAAAGCCAAAAGATAAAAGGCCACCACCTGAGCCATAAAGGTTTTCGTGGCAGCCACGCCAATTTCTATCCCGGCACGGGTGTCAATCAGATAGGGAACAAGGCGCCCCAAACTGCTTTCCGGACGGTTGGTAATGCCCAGTAACCAGGGGGTGCCCGTAAGGTGGCGAGAAGACGCCAAGCTCAAAGCGGCCAAGGTGTCGGCGGTTTCCCCGGATTGGGTGACGCCAATCGTGAGGGTGTGGGGACGGTAAGGAGGCGGCGCGTAGCGAAATTCGGACGCGTAGTGGACGGTCGTGGGCACCTGCGCCACCTGCTCCAACAGGTATTTGCCCACCAAACCGGCATGCCAACTGGTGCCGCAGGCGACGATTTGAATTTGCTCCAGGCGGGGATACAGCTCCTGCACCGGCCCTAAGGCAATCTGCCCGTCCAACAGATGGGACGCCAACCCCTGGCGCAACACCCCCGGCTGGTCGTGGATTTCCTTGAGCATGTAGTGCTTGAAGCCGCCTTTTTCCACCAGCACGGGGCTCCAGGTTAAGCGTTCGGGATACCGCTGCACCCGCTCGCCGCTGAAGGTGTAAAGTTCCACCCCCAGGGGCGTCAGCCGGGCCAGTTCTCCATTTTCCAGGCTCAAAAACGCCTGGGTATGGTGAATCAAAGCGGTCGTATCGGAAGCGCAAAACAATTCCCCCTGCCCCAACCCCACCACCAAGGGCGCCTGCTGGCGGGCAATGATAATTTCATCCGGAGCATCGGCGGTAATGGCGGCAATGGCAAAAGACCCTTCGAGTTGGGTCACCGTCAGCCGCATGGCTTCCAGGAAACTGTAATTTTTTTGTAAATACCGGCTCAGCAGGTGGGGGATCACTTCCGTATCGGTGTCGGACGTAAACACGCACCCTTGGGCAATCAGTTCCTCCCGCAGGGAACGGTAATTTTCGATGATGCCGTTTTGCACGACTGCCACCCGCCGCCGGTTGTCCACCTGGGGGTGGGCGTTGCGTTCTTCTGGTTTGCCGTGGGTGGCCCAGCGGGTATGACCAATGCCCACATGACTGACCGTGTTGGGCAAACGGGCTTGGAGATTGTGCAGCTTCCCTGAGGCCCGCAGGATGTGGAGTTCGCCGTCGCTGTACCAGGCCAGACCCGCCGAATCGTACCCCCGGTATTCCAGCCGCCGCAACCCTTCCATCAAAATCGGGGTAGCCGACTGTAACCCCACATAACCCACAATGCCGCACATACCTACCCCGCCGGAAAAGACATGTTCAACCACGGCAGGAACGACCAGGTTCTCCCTGCCTGCAACCCTACACCAACCATGGGCTTGCTTGTGACCTATTCCCCACCAGACAGGGAATGCTCCCAAGGTCACCCGGTGAGATGCCTGGTTCTACGGCCACACGTACCGTTTTGGGTTTCCCCACCACAGCCAAAGTGTCCGTCTCCCCAGTCGTGAATTCCCGCATGCCTTTCGGTACAACCTTCGTAATCAGGTCTGTCTTAAATTTTATGCCCTCTATCCCCCTGCCGCAGCGTTAGCCGGGCTTGGTCACGTTGGCGCACCCATTTCTAGGGCGATGCTGCGCACAATGTCCCCGCGGGTGAGAATGCCTACCACCCGCTGTTCCGAATTGACCACCGGCAGGCGGCGAATCCGGTGCTGGTGCATTTTGTGGGCAGCCACCGTCAGGGATTCCTCCGGGCGAATGCTGATGGGGTTGGGGGTCATCACATCTGCGACGGTTGCTCCCAATACCTTGTGCAGTTCTTGCCGGTAATGGTGGGGATTCTCCAGCCAAATCACCGCATCCATAAACCAAAAAAATACCGGTGGGCGCAGCCCCGCTTGGCGTTGCAAGATGTCTTGTGTGGACAAAACCCCCACCAATTGATGCCGTTCGTTTACCACCGGTAGGCCGCTGAATTTGTGTTCCCCCAAGATGGCTATTGCCTCCTCAATCGGGGTTTGCGGGTACACCACCACCGGGTTGGGGGTCATTGCCTCGGCAACGGTTTTGGTCATAGGATGCGCTCGCCTACAGAAATATAGTGGATTTTAGCGCAGGCTACTTCCCCGCGCGGGGAGAAATGGCGGCGGCACGCCGGGGGTTTGCGCGACAACCTGCCGTTCCCGGTCGAATAATATCACTTCGATCCGGAGGGGACGACCGCCGTGCGCCCGCAGGTAGCTCTGGGTGCGCTGTTGTATCTGCGCCAGGAGAATGTCATACAGGGTGCGGACTTTTAAGGGCTGAACCTGTTGGAGATAACGCATGGCCGCTTCCACCGTCGGCTGGGTGAGGAGCTTGTGCAACACCGGCAAGGGCAACCCCGCCCGCAGGCCACAGGCGGTGAGAATTTCCAAGCGGGCATCGGCCAGGTGGTGATGGGTGTGGAAAATGCCCCCTGCCAGTTTCAGCAGTTTGCCGTGATACCCCAACAGCACCAGGGTTTGCACCGGCCATAAGGCTGCTTCTAGCAACAAAGGCCCCAGCCAGTTGCCCGTTTTCACCAGATACTCGCCGGGAATGCCCCAAGCCCGCGCCAAATCTAAACCGTTTTCGCCAATGCAAAAAACCAAAGTGTCGTGTTGACCGGCCTTCTGCCGCAATTCCTGGCGAAATTGGTCAAGTTGCTCCGGGGCGCTCAACGGGTGGGCCATGCCGCTGGTGCCCAGCAGCGCTAAACCTTCGACCACCCCAAAGGCGGCATTAGACGTGCGTTCGGCCAGGCGGCGTCCCTGGGGGAGAATGATGGTGACTGTCAAAGGACGAGACGGACGCAGATGGTGGCGCAGCAAGCGTTGGGCGTAGCGGTAAATCGCCGGTTGGCCGCTTTCTCGGTGCCAGCCCACCCCAAACCCCCCTCGAATCGTCAGGAATTCCTGGTCCTTTTCCCCCGTGCCTGCCCAAGCCGCCACCGCCCACACCGGCGTATTCCGGGTGATATCCAAATTGTCGCCCGGCTGGGAATGGGTCACGGCCAATGCCCCCCCATCCGGCAAAGGAGCCACCTGGTCAATGGGAATGACGGCCGTTTCCGGCGGTTCGAGCAAATCTAACGTGACCGTTTCTAGCGGTTCTTCCGTTTGTAGGAAGTGACATGCGGCCACCGCACTGGCACAGGCAAACACAGGCAGGGTGTAGCCGGATTTAGCTGCCATCGTAGTAGCCCCGGAACTGCGTCAAAACCGCCACCAATTCCTCCAGTTGCGCGGGTGTATGGGTACTGGTCACCGACAGACGCAGGCGACTGGTAGGCACGGTGGGGGGACGAACCACCGCCGCAAACACCCCTGCTTGGAGCAAGGCGGGTTCCAAGGCCTGGGCCATCGCCGCACTGCGCACCGGCAGGATGAAAATGGGGGAGACGCCCCGGGAACGCAAAGGCAACCCCGCCTGGGTCAACCGTTCCTGTAGCGCCTCAATGTTGCGCCACAGTTGGGCTTGCCGTTCCGGTTCCTGCTGGACGATGGCCACGGCCATTGCCGCTGCTGCGGTATCGGGAATGGATAAGCCGGTGCTGTACATCCAGGTGGGGGCACGATGCCGCAGGTATTCCACCAGAGCCGCACTGCCGGCCACATAGCCGCCCATACTGCCGAGGGCTTTGCTGAGATTGCCCACCTGGATCAAGGGCCGCCCCTGACAGCCGGTTGCCTGCACCCAACCTGCCCCCGTCGCCCCGAACACCCCGTTGGCGTGCGCCTCATCCACCAGCACCATGCACTGGTACTGCTCGGCCAAATCCAGCAATTCCGGCAGGGGGCAGAGATCCCCATCCATACTAAAGAGGGTTTCGGTGACGATCAAACAGCGGCGGTACGCGGCGCAATGGGCGGCCAAAAGAGTTTGCAAATGGGCCAGGTCGTTGTGGGGGTAAGGATAGCCCTGCGCTTGGCTCAAGCGGACGCCCTGCTGCAAACAACTGTGACTGAATTGGTCGTAAAAGACCACATCCCGGTGGCCCACCAGCGCCGGAATGGTTCCCAAACAGGCTGCGTAGCCGCTGCTGAACACCAGGGCCTCTTCTGTGCCTTTCCAGCGGGCAATCTCCTGTTCCAACTGCCAATGCAAGGGACGATGCCCACTCAACCAACGGGAACCCGTGCTGCCTACCCCATACGCCTGCATGGCCTGGGTCGCCGCCTGCACCAAGCGGGGGTCACCGGCTAAGCCCAGATAGTCATTGCTGGCGAAATTGAGCACCTGACGGGCCTCGAGCGTCACCATCGCCCCCGGAGGACTGGCAACCGGTTTCAACCGCCGCCGCCAATGGGCGCGGTCCAAAGCCTCCAGGGCGGATGCCAACCAGTTGTAGGCCACCTGCGCCGATGCTTGGGCCATCGCTGTTGCTTCCCCCCGCACCTAGGCCGATGGCGACTCCGCAGTTGGGGGGGGCGGAGCCGGTTTTGCGGCAAACAGTTGCTTGAGGTCCATGCCCGTCGCCGCCCGCACCTGCTCCAACAGGTTCACCAGACCAGTTGCCAGCGCCGCATTGTCCAACACGGTCACCTGCTGCAGATGCACCTGGGGAACCGTCGCCGCCAGGGCTTGCAAAAGGGGTTCCAGTTTTTGCAAAAGGAGAATCTGCCGGGCATGGGCACCCCCCTGTTGCCAGGCAGCTGCCAAGCGTTGCATCCCCGCCACCAACGCCTTGCCGTTTTCGATAATTTGCGCCGCGGCGGCTTCTGCCTGTTCGGTCGCCTGGGCACATTGGGCTGCTGCGGGGGCCACCACGTCTGCCTGGAGTTGTTGGCGCACTTGCTCAATCCGCTCCCGTTGCACCGCCAAATCCGCCTGGGTCCGCACCAGTTTGGCCCCCACCTCCGCCTGGATTTCCGCAATCAGGGCTTCCCGGCGGCTGACCGCATCCCGAATCCGCCGTTGCGCTTCCGCCTGGATAATCTGCATTTCCGCCTCAATCTGGGCAAACCGGGTCAGCCGCGCATTTTCCGCCGCTTGGATCGCCGCTTGGGCCCGGGCTTGGGCTTCGGCAATCCGGGCATCCCGCAACAAATCCGCCCGCTGTTTGCGCCCTAGGGAATCCAAATACCCCACATCATCGGAAATGTTTTGAATCTGCAACGTGTCCAACACCAACCCCAACTTCCCCAAATCTTCTTCCGCCTCGTCTTGCAAACTGCGGACAAACGCCAATTTATCCTGATTCACCTGTTGGGGCGTCAGACTGGCCAAAACCCCCCGCAAATTCCCCTCTAGGGTTTCTTTGGCAATCCGGCGAATTTCCTCCCGATTTTTGCCCAACAACCGCTCAATGGCATTGTGGATAATGGGTTCTTCCCCGGCAATTTTGATATTCGCCACCCCTTCAACCCGCAGGGGAATGCCCCCTTTGGAGTAGGCGCCCGTAACTTTGAGTTCAATAATTAAGTTCGTCAAATCCAAACGCAAAACCCGCTCAAACAGGGGCAGCCGCAGACTGCTTCCCCCTTTAACCAGCCGATAGCCCACCCGCCGGTTCAAGGCGGGCACCCAACGAGTTGTCCCTGCAAAAATCAATACTTCGTTGGGCTGGCAAATGTAATACAAATTGCGGATGGCTGTGGTGATAATGACCAGCGCAATGATGGCAATAACCAGAAATTCCATAGCTGCCACCCCCAGGCGCGCCAAAGCTGCTTTTATGATACTGGTTCTTGGGCAACCACCTCGCCAACCACAATAATGGCCGGTGCGGTCACCCCCGCGGCCACCACCTGGTCGGAAATCGTTGCCAGCATCCCGTACACCCGCCGTTCCTGGGGCCAGGTGCCCCACTGCACCACACAGACCGGGGTGGTGGGAGCCCGTCCCCCCGCCATCAAGGCCGCCGCAATCTGCGCCAACCGGTGCATCCCCATATAGATCACCAACGTATCGGCAGCCTGCGCCAACCGGTGCCAATCCACCGCCGGTCGGGATTTGTCCACCGCCTCATGGCCCGTAACCAGAACCACACTGGAACTCACCAGGCGGTGGGTCAAGGGCAACCCCACCGCCAACCCAGCGCTGATCCCCGGCACCACCTGCACCGGAATCCCTGCCTGCCGCAACCCCGCCAACTCTTCCCCGCCCCGCCCAAAGATAAAGGGGTCCCCGGCCTTGAGCCGCACGACCGTTTGGTACTCCTGGGCTTTCGCCACCAGCAACGCCGTAATTTCCGCCTGCGGCCAACTGTGCCAGCCCCGATACTTGCCCACAAAAATCCGCTCCGCCTGGGGGTTGATCATCGCCAGAATGGCCGGGCTGACCAGGGCATCATACAGCACTACATCGGCCAACTCCAAAAGGGTTTTCCCCTTAAGAGTCAGCAAACCGGGGTCCCCTGGCCCTGCCCCCACCAGATAAACCGTGCCTGTCATGCCCCCAACACCCAGCAGCGAACAGGGAATTCCTATGATAGGGCAATTTGCTCCTGGGAGAAAACCGCCAGGGCCATCCGCTCACCGTTTTAGTCGGTAAAAGTCACGAACCCCTTGGCAATTACCTTTCCTTGCCATGGGGGGGGAGAAACCCGCACCCAAGATGGCTCGGAACCTGCGACAGCCCCGGCCATCCCAGCCTGCCGCCGACCCTATTGCAAAGCCCGCAAGAGCGCCACAAGGCCCTTGCCGGTCAGCAACTCCAACACCAACAGGGACACAAACCCAATCATTGCCAAGCGCCCATTCAACCGCTCGGCATACTCCGTAAACCCCACCCGCGCTTCCTCATCCACGTACATCCTGGGTTCAATGGCAAAATTATTCAACCGCCCCCCATCCTCCACGGTGTAACTGCGCGGACGCACGACTTCCGGTTGACTCGTCATGGTAAAACTCCTGAACTTTCACGTATGGTATCACTTTATCACGAATGTTAACTTTTGTAAAATTTTGGCCCGCCGGGGTACCGGCGCAAAAAAAGCCAGCGGCTTGGGCCACTGGCCGGAAGATTCATGGCCGTATCGGGCAGGGGTTATTTGCCTTCCGAGAAGTCGGCATCAATCACCTCCCCGTCACTGCTGCCGGGCGCTTGGGTGCTGGTGCTACTCCCTGCCTGTTGGTAGAGGTTGGTGTTGACGGTGTGTAGGGTTTGCTGCAGGTCGTTGCTGAGGGTTTTGATCCGCTCCCAGTTTTCCTGGTTGATGGCGTCGCGCAGGTCCTTGACCAGGGTCTCGATTTTGTTTTTGTCCGCTGCCGGGAGTTTGTCCCCCAGGTCCTTGAGTTGCCGCTCGGCTTGGTAGGCCAGGGAATCGGCCTGGTTTTTCATGTCCACCCGCTCCCGGCGCTCCCGGTCCGCCGCCGCATTCATTTCCGCCTCCCGCACCATCCGTTCCACCTCTTCCTTCGACAGGGTTGAGGAACCGGAAATGGTAATCGATTGCGCCTTCCCGGAGGCCTTGTCCCGGGCCGTGACGTTCAAAATCCCGTTGGCATCAATGTCAAAGGTGACCTCGATTTGCGGTACACCCCGCGGCGCTGGCGGAATACCATCCAACCGGAAGGTCCCCAGACTCTTGTTGTCCCGGGCAAACTCCCGCTCCCCTTGCAGGACGTGAATTTCCACGTTGGTTTGGTTGTCCACCGCCGTCGAGAAGATTTCCGTCTTTTTGGTGGGAATGGTGGTGTTGCGGGGAATCATCTTGGTCATCACACCGCCAAGGGTTTCCACCCCCAACGACAAGGGCGTGACATCCAACAGGAGAATGTCCTTGACCTCCCCAGAGAGCACCCCGGCTTGCACCGCAGCCCCCACCGCCACCACTTCATCCGGGTTGACGCTCTGGTTGGGTTCCTTACCCAGCATCTGCCGCACCAACCGCTGTATGGCCGGAATCCGGGTCGAACCCCCCACCAACACCACCTCGTCAATTTTGCTCCGATCCAACTTGGCATCCTGCAGGGCCTGCTCCACCGGCACCTTGCACCGGTCAATGAGATCGGCGCACAGCTCCTCAAACTTGGCCCGCGTCAGGGTCATCTCCAGGTGTTTGGGGCCGTCTTGGGTCGCTGTGATAAAGGGCAGGTTGATATCGGTTTGGGTGACGCTCGACAGCTCAATCTTGGCCTTTTCCGCCGCCTCCGTCAGCCGCTGCAGCGCCTGCTTGTCCTTGCGCAGGTCAATGCCCTCCTTGGCCAAAAAGTCCTGCGCCATCCAGTCCACAATCTTCTTGTCAAAATCGTCCCCGCCCAGGTGGGTGTCCCCGGAGGTGGCCAGCACCTCAAACACCCCGTCGCCGACCTCCAAAATGGACACGTCAAACGTCCCACCCCCTAGGTCAAAGACCAAGATGGTTTCATTCGACTTTTTGTCCAACCCGTAGGCCAACGATGCCGCCGTCGGTTCATTGATAATCCGCAGCACCTCCAACCCGGCAATTTTCCCCGCGTCCTTAGTCGCCTGCCGCTGGGAGTCGTTGAAATAGGCCGGCACCGTAATCACCGCCTGGGTCACCGGTTCCCCCAAATACTTACTCGCATCGTCGGCCAACTTCCTAAGCACCTGGGCCGAGATTTCCTCCGGGGCAAACTGCTTGCCCAACACCGGGCATTCTAGCTTGACATTGCCATTACTATCCCGCAGCACCTTGTAGGGGACCTGCTTGGCTTCGCCCGTCACTTCATCGTACTTACGCCCGATAAACCGCTTCACCGAATAAAACGTATTATCCGGGTTAATGACCGCCTGGCGTTTGGCAATTTGCCCCACCAGACGGTCGCCGTTTTTGGTGTAAGCCACAATCGAGGGCGTGGTGCGAAACCCCTCGGCGTTGGCGATCACGACGGGTTGCCCCCCTTCCATCACCGCCACGACAGAATTGGTGGTCCCTAAATCAATCCCTACGACTTTAGCCATGAATCCCTACCACTCCTAAAAACGCAAAATTTCGGCGGTATAACCCCCGCACTTCCTATGATGGGCAAGGAACAGGCGGCTTAAAAGGTGGGGTTCCCGAACTTAGCGCCGTTGCTGAAACGCCTCCACAATGTCCATATAGGCCAATTGCCCCTGCACCGGCACCAAATCCAGCAGGGGAATTTGCCGCCGCCCGCCGCCAATATCCACCATGATCTCCCGCAACAGACCCAGGGCATCCTCCTCCCGCACCGGTCCCTTTTGCGCCTGCTCGTAGAGGCGTTGGGCCAGGATTTTGTCCAGCCGCGCCTCCCGCAAGTACAAGTGCCAGCGGGCAATGTCCATATAGACCCGGTCGCCCAGCTCCGCCGCCAGCCGTTCGATCACCTCGGTCGCCTGCGGGTCAACCGCCATCGTCGCCCTTACCCTACCGTCCCTTCCAACTTCAGACTCAACAGGCGGTCTGCCTCCACCGCAAATTCCAGCGGCAATTGGTTAAACACATCCCGGCAAAAACCGCTGATCATCATCGCCACCGCCTCTTCCGTCCCCAGCCCCCGCTGCTGGCAATAGAACAACTGCTCCTCCCCAATTTTTGAGGTTGAGGCCTCGTGCTCTACCCGCGCCGTGGGATTGTGCACCTGGATCACCGGCAAGGTATGGGCCTGGGAATGATGCCCGATCAGCAGGGAATCACACTGGGTATAGTTGCGCGCCCCTTCTGCCTTCGGGTTCACCCGCACCAGCCCCCGGTAAGTGTTGCACGAATGCCCCGCTGAAATCCCCTTCGAGACAATCCGGGAACGGGTGTGCCGCCCCACATGCACCATCTTACTCCCCGTGTCCGCCTGCTGGTAGTGGTTGGTCAAGGCCACCGAGTAAAACTCTCCTACCGCATGGTCCCCCACCAGCACACAACTGGGGTATTTCCACGTGATCGCCGACCCGGTTTCCACCTGCGTCCAGGAAATCTTGGAATGGGCACCCTGGCACAGCCCCCGCTTGGTGACGAAATTATAAATGCCCCCCTTGCCGTCCTTGTCGCCCGCATACCAATTCTGCACCGTCGAATACTTAATTTCAGCGTTGTCCAACGCCACCAATTCCACCACCGCCGCGTGCAGTTGGTTGGTGTCATACATCGGCGCCGTACAGCCTTCCAAATAACTCACATAGCTGTCCCGGTCGGCAATGATCAACGTCCGCTCAAACTGCCCTACCTCCCCATTATTGATGCGGAAATAGGTGGACAACTCCAAAGGACAGCGCACCCCCGGCGGAATATACACAAACGAACCGTCGCTAAATACGGCAGAATTCAACGCCGCATAATAATTGTCCCCAATCGGCACCACCGAACCCAGATACTTTTTCACCAAATCCGGGTATTCTTGCAGCGCCTCCGACATGGAGCAAAAAATAATTCCCAACTTGGCCAAATCCTTCTTAAACGTGGTGGCTACCGACACACTGTCAAAAATTGCATCCACCGCCACATTCGCCAGCCGTTTCTGCTCCGACAGCGGAATCCCCAACTTCTCAAAAGTCGCCAGTACCTCCGGGTCCACTTCCTCCAAACTGTCCAGTTTCTTCTTCGGCTTCGGCGCGGAATAGTAAATGATGTTTTGGTAATCAATCGGTGGATAATGCACCTGCGCCCAGGTGGGAACCGGCATCGTCAACCAATGGCGGTACGCCCGCAGACGAAATTCCAGCATAAATTCCGGCTCCCGCTTCTTGGCCGAAATCAGCCGGATCACCTCCTCATTCAACCCCCGCGGGATCACCTCCGCCTCAACCGGCGTGACAAAACCATACTCGTAGGGACGACTCACCAAATGATCCAGGGCGGATTCCTTGGCAGGTAACGGCGTAGATACCATAGGCGCTCTGCAACTTAGGAGTTTCGCAACGTTGGTGTTGCTTTAGTTTTGATTATAGACGAATTTAGCAACTTGCGCCGCTCTAAAGTTACCCTACAATAAAAATAAATCGGTAACGTATGGCACCGACTACGGTGGGGGGTGAGCCTGTGGCACCGATGGGGCAAACATCCACCAAGCAAGATATATTAATGCATTTGTTGCGGCAGGGGCAGGCGACGGCCCAGGATTTGGCCGAGCAGTTGCGGGTGACGCCGCAGGCGATTCGGCGGCATTTGAAGGATTTGCAGCAGGAGGGTTTGATCCAGTATGTGGCGCGGGGGGGGGCGATGGGGCGGCCCCAACACCATTACACCCTCAGCCGCAAGGGGCGCGCCCAGTTTCCCAACCGCTATGGCGAGTTTGCGGTGGATTTGTTAGCGACGCTGCGGCGCACCTTGGGGCAGGAGCAGTTGGGGCAGATTTTGGCGCAACAGTGGCAGGCCAAGGCCTTGGCGTACCGGGAAGCCCTGGGGGAGGGGGATTTGGCGACGCGGTTGCAGCGGTTGGTGCAGTTGCGCCGTTCGGAGGGGTACATGGCGGAATGTCAAGCCCTGCCCCAGGGGTTTATGGTCACGGAACACACCTGCGCCATTGCGGCGGTGGCAGAAACCTTTCCCCGTGTGTGCGACTACGAACTGGAGTTGTTTGCGACGGCCTTGCCGGATTGCACGGTGGAGCGCACCCATTGGATCGTGGATGGGCAACACCAGTGCGGTTATTTGGTGCGCCCCCGTTCCTAGGCGTTTACTTCGCTGCTGCCAGGGTGTAGGGTTGCCCCAACTGCTGGAGATGTCGCACCAACAAACTCAAAAATAGGCCCACGTCGGTCACCACCCCCACCGATTCCAAAGAACCCCGGTCGGCCAATTTGGTCACCACCGCCGGGTTGATATCCACGCAGATCAGTTTCACCCCCGCGGGCGTCATATTCCCCACCCCAATTGCGTGCAGCATGGTAGCAAGCATCAGGATCATATCTGCCCCCCGCAGCAGTTCGGCGTATTCGGCCTGGGCTTGGATGAGGTCCATGCGGGTTTCCGGCAGCGGGCCATCATCCCGAATCGAACCGGCCAGGCAAAACGGCACCCCCTTGCGGATACATTCATAAAAAACGCCCGACGTAATCACCCCGGCCTCCACCGCCGCCTTGATACTGCCGTAGCGCCGGATGAGGTTAATGGTTTTCAAATGGTGCCGATGGCCGCCTTTGACCGCCCTTCCCCTGGCCAAATCCACCCCTAACGACGTGCCGTAGAGACTTTGCTCCAGGTCATGCACAGCAATCGCATTGCCCCCCAACAGGACCTGCACATAACCCTCGCGAATCAGGGTTGCCAAATGGGGACCCCCCCCGGTGTGAATTGTCACCGGTCCGGCCACCACCACCGTTTTGCCGCCCCGCTCCCGGATACGGCGCAACTCCCAGGCGATTTCCTCCACCACCAGCTCCACCCGTCGCTCGCTGGAGACCCCCGACTCCATAAAGCCGAATTCCTGGCCCCGCTCCTGGCTGGGTTTGTGCAAGGTGCGAATGCCATCTACACCGCAGACCACCGCATCCCCCACCTGCAAATCCCGGAGCAACCGACAGGTCGCCCCTGTGGCCGTCACCACAATCACCCCGTCCATGCGCTGGTTTTGCACCCGCCACCACCGCCCTTGGTGGTAAACCTCCGTCGGGTAAATCGTCGTCACATAAAAATCCTCCGGCGCCACCCCCGGCTGGGTCACCAATTCCAACCGCACGGGTGTTTCCGGTGCATCCACAAGACGGGCGCCCAGGTCAATCAAATTGTTCAAGATACTGTCTAAAAGGGCTTCGGTCGGGGCCGACACCCACAGATGAATCAAGGATGGGTCAGGCCGATGGGCACCCAGTTGAAACTGCTCAATCTGGAAGCTGCCCCCCCCATCCACAATCCGGTCCAAGGCTTCCGTCAACAAATTGCTGTCCACCAAATGCCCGTGGAGCGCGACCAACCGCTTGGCCACCCCCGCCACCGCCGGCACTTGCGGCACCGGTTCATCCAGGCGCAAGGTCAGGCATTTGGCTGCGCCCCCCGCTTTGAGAAACTCGCTCAAATCCGTCGTGATCACGCGAAAACCCAATTGTTGCAGCCGCTGTTGCAGTTCCCTGCTCATGAAATTGGCAATAATGACCCGCTCAATTTCCACCGCATTACAGGCAAACCCCAGGGCGTCTGCTTCACTGACGGGAATCCGTTTTTCCGGGGGAATTTTGCGCTCAATCAAGTGATTGGAATAGGTATCAAATGCCGGTGGGTAATAGAGCAAATAACCATCACTCAAGGGACAAAAACAGGTGTCGAGGTGATAAAAACGCTTATCGATCAAATGCAATGACAAAACTTCGAGGGACAACCATTTTGCCAAGTAGGGATGGGCTTCCAACATGGAGCGAAACCCATAGCCGCACCACAGCCACCCCTGCCCCCGGTCCAACAGGGCATCCCCGGCCCCTTCAAACGCAATCCCGGCGGGCAATTCCAACACCTGATACCCCTGAGCCACAAACCAATCCCGGAAATAGGGCTGTTCTCCCTGCCGCTGGGGGTAATAGAACTGGCTGAGCACCACCGTTTGATTGACGACCAACCCCGCATTGGCGGTAAACACCATATCCGGCCAACCGGGTGCGGGCGTGAGGCATTCGACCTGGGCGTACTGGCTGAGCAGTTGATACAGTTTTTGCCACTGTTCCTGTGCCCGTGGGTGCGACGAACGCTGGACATTACCTTCCATCCAAGGATTAATCACATAATTCACCTGATAGTAATCGGGCGGGCACATCAGATAGCGCAAACGATTCATAAAGACTTAACAAATCCTCACGCAGGACAGTCCCCATTCTAGCCTCAGGATTGCCCCCACCGTTCCGTTCACCCAGAACATTTCTGCACTTGCCAAGAGAGACTTTTTGGTATTGAAAAATACAGATGAACAGACGCCGATGTGGGTAGTGCAGGGGTTGCCCCCCAACCGGTGGCAATGCCCGTGCGGTCTGCTAGCGTAGTGACCGTCGGGGGGGGGATGACAACGATGTTACCCGTAGCCTGGCGACCGGTACTGGCGATTGCCCTGGGGGCGGTGTTGGGGGCTTGGAGCCGCTACTACGGCGAAATGGGCATCAGTTACTTGTGGGGGAGCGACACACCCCTGGCAACGTTGGTGGTGAATCTGACCGGTTGTGGGGCGATGGGGTTTGCAACGCGGGTGTGTTTTGCCCCACGCGTACACCCAGAAATACGTCTCCTGTGGCTCACGGGATTTATGGGTTCCTACACCACGTTTTCCGGTTATGAACTCGACAGTATCCATTTGCGGGCGGCGCCGCTTTGGGGTGCGGACATCCTCTACTGGGCAGGCAGTATTCTGGGGGGCTGGCTGTGCCTGGAACTCGGTCAGGGGTTGGCCGGGCGTTACTTGGATGGCCGTAGGCATGACCCGCCACCGCCAAACAAACAGGAATAAAAAATAACAAAACGGATACACCGGTGCCGGCGATTGCCCCAACCCAGCACCCTCATTTTTTAATAAATTCAACAAAACGTAATAAATCAACACCTTTGGGAATGCCCAGCCGCGGGAGTTCGTACAATGGGAAGTGGAAGATGGTTCGCGACGGGGGCATGGGTTATGCAAGGGGGAATTCGGGTGGGTGCGCTGTTTGGAATTCCCCTGTATCTCGACCCGTCGTGGTTTGTGATTCTGGTGCTGGTTGCCTGGGGGAATGGGTGGCGCTGGCAGCGGTCCTACCCGGATTGGCCGGCCAGTTGGAGTTGGGGGGTGGGGTTGCTGCTGGCGCTGGGGCTCTTTGGCTCGGTGCTGTTGCATGAATTGGGGCACAGTTTGGTGGCCAAGGCGCAAGGGGTGAAGGTGCGCTCCATTACCCTGTTTTTGTTTGGGGGGGTGGCGACGTTGGAGCGGGAGTCCCGTACCCCGCTGCAGGCGCTGTGGGTGGCGATGGCGGGGCCAGCGGTGAGTTTGGGGCTGGCGATGGGGTTGATGGCCTTGACCCGGCAGTTGGGGGGGCTGGATTCGCCCTGGGGACGCCTGACCCAGGAGTTGATGGCGATGAATTGGGTGCTGGGCATTTTTAATCTCATCCCCGGTTTGCCCTTGGATGGGGGACAGGTGCTCAAAGCCTGTATCTGGCAGGTGACGGGCAGTCCCTTTCGGGGGGTGCAGTGGGCGGCCCTCTTTGGCTGGGTCTTGGGCATTGTGGCCGTGTTTTTGGGCATGTTGGCCTTTTTAGGCGGGGCGGCGGGAGGGCTGTGGCTGGCCTTGATCGGCTGGTTTATGGCCGGTAATGCCCAGACCTATCGCCAGTACAGCATCCTGCAAGAAATTCTCCTCAAGACGCAGGTGCGTGAGGTGATGAGCCGGGACTTTCGCGTGTTGCGGGCGGAATTGTCCCTGCGGGATTTTGTGGATTTGTACTGCTTGCCTGCCCGGGAACCGGAGATTTATTTTGCCGAGGCGGATGGCCGTTACTTGGGTTTGGTAGACAGTGGGCGGCTGACGCAAATTGAACGCAGCCAATGGCCCCATCTATCTTTGGCGGCGATTGTCATTCCCCTGGATGAATTGCCCAGCATCCGCGAGCAGGAGAGTCTGGCGCAGGCAATCGTCACCCTGGGGGATACCCACAGTTGGTTGCTGGTGCGCTCACCGGTGGGGGGGGTGCAGGGCTTGGTGCTGCGGGGCAATGTCCTAAGGCCGCTGGCGCCTTTTTTGGGGTTGAGTGCGGTGGACCTGGAGCGGGCCAACCGGGAGGGGCGTTACCCCCAGGGTTTGCATCTGGTGCCGTTGGCGCAAAAGGCGCTGGAGTTGGCGGCCACCCTCCCGGAACTGCACTCCTAGGCCACCCAACAGCGGGCCACGTGTTCGGCTAGGTCCACCACCCGTTGGGAATAGCCCCATTCGTTGTCGTACCAGGCCACCACTTTGACCAGGGTGCCGTCCATGACCATCGTCAGGGCCGCATCCACAATCGAAGAGGCGTTCGTGCCCCGGTAGTCGCTAGAGACCAGGGGTTCTTCGTTGTACTCCAAAATGCCTTTGAGGGGGCCTTCGCTGGCCTGTTTCAGAACAGCGTTGACTTCCTCGGCAATGGTGGGCTTGCGGACTTCCACCACCAAATCGGCCAGGGACACGTTGGGGGTGGGCACTCGGAAGGCAATGCCGTTGAGCTTACCGTTGAGTTCGGGCAACACCAAACCGACCGCCTTGGCTGCGCCGGTGGAGGTGGGGACGATGTTGATGGCGGCTGCCCGCGCCCGCCGCAAGTCCCGGTGGCTGGCATCCAAAAGCCGTTGGTCGCCCGTGTAGCTGTGGGTGGTGGTCATCATGCCCTTGACGATGCCGAAGTGTTCGTGGAGGACTTTGACCACGGGGGCCAGACAGTTGGTGGTGCAACTGGCGTTGCTGATCAGGTGGTGTTCGTGGTGGTTGTACTCCTGGTGGTTGACCCCCACGACAAAGGTGGCGATTCCGGGTCCTTTGCCCGGCGCGGTGATCATGACCTTTTTGGCCCCGGCTTTGAGGTGTTTGGCTGCACCTTTGTCATCGACAAAGACGCCGGTGGCTTCGATGACCAGGTCAATGCCCAATTCGCCCCAGGGTAGGTTTTCCGGGTTGCGGTCTGAGTAGCACTTGCAGACTTTGCCATTGACCGTGATGGAATTTTCATCGCTGGTAATCTCGGCGTCCCACCGCCCCAACATGGAGTCGTATTTCAATAGGTGGGCGTTGGTTTTGGGGTCGGAAGTGTCGTTGATGGCGACAACCTCTATCCCAGTGGTCGCCCGTCCCATCCAACAGCGCAGAAAGTTGCGCCCGATGCGGCCAAAGCCATTAATTGCAACCTTAATCACGGTAGTCCTCAACGGTGATGATGGCGTGAATTTGCCCTACATCTTACCACCGTTTGGGCTTGCGTACCGGGGAGCAAGCCGGGCGTTCCCTCCCTGTCGGATTCCTGGTATGATCGGCCCTGAACCTCCTTTGTGGTGTTGTAAGGAGTGCAGATGCCGCCCCAGCGCCTGGATTTTTCTGGCCGACCGTTTCATTTTATCGGCATTGGGGGGATCGGCATGTCGGCTTTGGCCTATATCTTGGCGCGGCGGGGGTTGCCGGTGTCGGGTTCGGATGTGTCGCCCAATGGGATCAGCGCCCGTTTGGAAGGTCTGGGGGTGCGGGTGACGCCCCAAGACGGTTCGGGGCTGCGGGCTTGGGGGGCCATCTTGCCCCAGGTGATTTGTTCGACGGCCATTAGCGATGCCAACGGGGAATATCAGTTGGCGCGGGCCTTGGGCTGTCCGATGTTCCACCGTTCGGAGGTGTTGGCGGCGCTGGCGCAGGAGTACGAGAGTATTTTGGTGGCGGGCACGCACGGCAAGACGACCACCAGTGGGCTGATCGGCCATGTGCTGGTGCAGGCGGGGTACGACCCGACGATTGTGATCGGTGGGGAGGTGAGTACCTGGGGGGGAAATGCCCGCCTGGGACAGGGGCGGTTTCTGGTGGCGGAAGCGGACGAATCGGATGGAACGCTGGTGAATTTGCAGGGGCAGGTGGGGGTGATTACCAATATCGAACTGGACCACACCAACCACTTTGCCTCTCTGAGCCAGGTGGTGCGGACGTTTCGCACGTTTGCCCAGCACTGTGGGGTGATGGTTATGGGTGCGGATTGTGCCACGGCGGCGCAGTTGGCGCAGGAGTTGACCAGGCCGGTTGTGACCTATGGGTTGACGGCTGCGGCGACCTACCGGGCAACGGGGGTGCAGTATGCGCCCACGGGGATTACGGCGCAGGTGTGGGAGCAGGAGGTGCTTTTGGGAACGTTGACTTTGCCCTTGCTTGGGGAGCACAATCTGCAAAACGCGCTGGCGGCGGTGGCGGTCTGTCGAGCGGTGGGGGTGCCGTTTTCCCAGGTTCAACAGGCGGTGATGACGTTTACGGGGGCGCGGCGGCGGTTTGAACTGCGGGGGCAAGGAGGGGGCATTGCGTTTTATGACGACTACGCCCATCATCCCAGCGAAATTCGGGCGACGTTGAAGGCGGCGCGGCAGCGGTGGCCCCAGGGGGAACGGCGGTTGGTGGTGGTGTTTCAACCCCATCGCTATAGCCGCACGGCCAGTTTGCTGGCGGATTTTGGCCCGGTGTTTGGGGAGGCGGATGTGGTGGTGACGGTGGATATTTATGGGGCGGGGGAGGCCAATCCCACGGGGCTAACCGGTGAGGATGTGGCCCGGCAGGTGCGGCGTTACCATCCGGCGGTGCTGTATGCCCCGACGTTGACGGCGGTGGAGCATTGTCTGCAGGAATTGCTGCAACCGGGGGATGCGGTGCTGTTTTTGGGCGCCGGGAACTTGAACCGGGTGATTCCTCGCCTGCTGGATTTTTATCAACGGCAGGACTCCCTGGCGGTGGGATGACGGGGACCCTCCTGGGGCAGGCACAGGTGGTATTGGCGCCTTGGACCACCTATCGGGTGGGGGGGCCAGCCCAGTGGTTGGCGTTGCCCCGCTCCCAGGGGGAATTGCAGCAGGTGCTTCAGTGGGCTGCGGCGCAAGATTTGCCAGTGACGGTCATTGGGGCGGGGTCCAACCTGCTGGTCAGCGACCGCGGGGTGCCGGGGCTGGTGGTGTGTACCCGCTATCTGCGGGGGGTGCAATGGCATGCGGAAAGTGGGCAAGTAACGGCAGCGGCAGGAGTCCCCTTGCCCCAGTTGGCCTGGGAGGCAGCCCGCCGCGGTTGGCAGGGGTTGGCCTGGGCGGTGGGGATTCCCGGCACGGTGGGGGGGGCGGTGGTGATGAATGCGGGGGCGCAAGGAGGTTGTACGGCGGAGGTGCTGGTGTCGGTGCAGGTGTGGCAGGCCGGTCGGGTGGTCACCTATCGCCCCGCCGATTTGGCCTATGCCTACCGTGCGTCGCGGCTCCAGTCCCTGCCAGGGGTAGTCTTGGCCGCCCGCTGGCAATGTTGTCCTGGGCACGACCCCAGGCAACTCCTGCACCAGACCAGCGCTTATCTCCAGCACCGGCGGCGTACCCAGCCCTACCATTTGCCCAGTTGCGGCAGTGTGTTTCGCAACCCCCCCCAGCACCCCGCCGGTTGGTTGATCGAACGCAGCGGCCTCAAGGGTTATCAGATTGGCCAAGCCCAGGTATCGCCTTTGCACGCCAATTTCATCGTGAATTTGGGGGGGGCCACGGCCCAAGACATCTATGCGCTGATCCACCACGTGCAACGGGTGGTGGCCGAACGGTGGGACATTCTCTTGCACCCGGAGGTGAAATTTCTGGGGGAATTTAACCCGGTCTGAGGGATTCGACCGCCGTCTGGCTGTCGGGAAATTGATGGCGGTACAGTTGGGCATAGCGCCCGCCGTGGCGCAGCAATTCCGTATGGGTGCCCATCTCGGTAATTTGCCCTTGTTCAAGCACCACGATCCGGTCGGCCCGCTGCACGGTCGAGAGCCGGTGGGCAATAATCAGCACCGTCCGCCCCTGCATCAACCGTTCCAAAGCTTCTTGCACCAACCGCTCCGATTCCGCATCCAGAGCGGAAGTGGCTTCATCGAGAATGAGAATCTTGGGATTTTGCAGCACCGCCCGGGCGATGGCAATCCGTTGCCGCTGGCCGCCGGATAGATTCACGCCCCGCTCTCCGACCCACGTGTGATACCCCTGGGGCAGCGCCGCAATAAACCCGTGGGCATTGGCCACCCGCGCCGCCTGTTCTACCGCCCCCAAATCCCAGTTCGTCTGCCCAAAGGCAATGTTTTGGGCAATCGTACCGGAAAACAAAACCGTTTCCTGGGGCACCATGCCAATCTGGCGGCGCAAACTCTTGAGGGTCACCGTGCGAATGTCCACCCCATCAATCCGCACGGTTCCCACCTGCGGGTCGTAAAACCGGGGCAACAACTGCGCCAGGGTACTTTTGCCCGCCCCCGACGGCCCCACCAAGGCCACCGTTTCCCCCGGCTGGATCACCAGGTCAATGCCCCGCAGCACGGGTCGCCCCGGCTGGTAATAGAACACCACCCCCTGGTAGGCCACCTGCCCGGCGACTACCGTCAAAGGCTGCGCCGTCGGGGATTCCTGCACCTGGGGCGTCAGCGCCAACAGTTCCCACAGCCGCTCCAGGGATGCCTGCCCCTGCTTGTACTCGTTGTAATTGCTGGTGGTAATCGTAATCGGGTCAAACAACAACGCCACCGCCGCTGCAAACGCCACAAATTCCCCTGCGGTCAGCCAGCCCTGCTGAATCTGCACACTGCCCAGCCAAAACAAAAACAGGACACTCATGGCCTCCAAAAAGCCCACCACCGGGAACTGCACCGCCTTTAACCGTTCTGCCCCCAACCGCGCCCGCCGATTCTGTTCTGCCGCCTGGGCAAATCGCCGCAGCGCCTCATCCTCCGCCGCCATCGCCCGCACCAAGCGCATCCCTGCCAACACCTCGGTCAACAAGGCGGCAATATCCGCCACCTTGGCCTGACTCCGCTGCGACAGTAGGAGCAACCGCTGCCCAAACCAACCGATCAACAACGTCATCAGCGGTGCCACAATGACTGTTGCCAGCGTCAGCGTCCAATTCAAAAACACCATATACCCCAGCACCGCCACCAACTGGAGCACCGAGGGCACAAACTGGTGGAACAACTTATGCACCAATTCCCCCACCCGGTCCACATCCTCCGTCAGCCGGTAACTCAAATCGCCCGTGCGGGACTGCTCAAAAAAAGCAATGTCCAGCTTGTGGAGATGTTGGTACACCCGACAGCGCAAATCCATCGTCAGGCGCAACGCCACATCTGCCATCAGGGTATCTTGGCCGTACTGAAACAACCCCCGCACCACAAAAAACAGCATCACCAACCCACTGATCCGGGTAATTGCCTGCACATTGCCACTACCCACCATCGGGGCCAGTACCCCTGCCAAATGCGCCAACACCGGCATAGACAGCACAAAACCCAACGTACAGACCGACGCCAGACAAATGCGCCAGCGGTACGGATACAAATAGGGCAAAAGACGTCGTAGGGAAGTCGCCACCATCGCCCACTCCCAATGATGTAGGACTTACCCTAACACGGCGTGACCACCCCCAAATAAAAAGGGGGTTGCACGACATCACCCCCTCCCTTTACTCAGGCAAACGAAGTACCATACACCAAGGTTTGCCCAGACCCTACTCCCTTCCCCCCGCCGTTCCCACCAGCATGCCCCGTGATCCCTAATTCCAGGTAACCCTGCCCGTCAGATTGGCTCTCGCACCTTCACTTTAGGGGTTCTACCCAACTGCAAGGTCAAGTCCACTTGATGATAAAAATTACTAATCACTTAACTTGCCAATGGGGCTGGCGCTCCATCTGTAAAAATACGGGAAAACGGGATTTATTGCAGATTTCTGGCCGTTTTTCTGCGGGAAAAACCGGCAAAACTGCGATAATCATTCCCTATCACCCCCCTGGCGCGGGGGTCAAAGGTCGCCATCGCCATCAGGGTCTTGTTGACACGCCCACTAAAGCCGGGGGATGCTGACGCAGTCCACAAACGGACGCGCAAAGGTGCTGTCAAGACACCCCTACACCGTTCCTTAAGGCAAAACCTTAATTCTGCTTACCCGTGGTACGGAGCTACCAAGCAATCCTGCGGTGACACGCTGCGGCTCGGCAGCCCATCGCCTGGTGTTCCGGCGAAATTTGGGTTACACTCTCAGCCAGTGAATCTGTTTTAGGGGATGACCATGCCAACGACCGGGGTGGCTGCAGCGGACGTTACGGGGGTGCTCATTGCCGTTTTGTTGAGTTTGGCGGTCATCTATCTGGCCAGTCGGGTGGGCGGCGAATTGTGCGCCCGGTTTGACTTGCCGCCAGTATTGGGGGAATTGTTGGCAGGTGCGTTGGTGGGGGTTTCGATTTTGCATCTGTTGGTTTTTCCGGAAGGGGAGGTGACTGCGGCGGATTCCCTGGTGATGCAGGTGGTGCAGTCGTTTTTGCATTTGTCCCCGCCGGTGTGGGAAGCCACGTTTGCGGCCCAAGGTGAGGTGGTGTCGGTGCTGGCGGAATTGGGGGTGATTGTGCTCCTGTTTGAGATTGGGCTGGAATCCAATCTGCAAGAACTGCTGCGGGTGGGAACCCAAGCGGCGCTGGTGGCGGTGATTGGGGTGACGGTGCCGTTTGCGGCGGGTACGCTGGGGTTGATTTATCTGTTTCATGTGCCGACGATTGCGGCGATTTTTGCCGGGGCTGCTTTGACGGCCACCAGTATTGGCATTACGGCGAAGGTGTTGGCGGAGTTGCAGCAGTTGAGTTCCGCCGAGGGACAGGTGATTCTGGGCGCTGCGGTTTTGGATGATGTTTTGGGGATTATTATTCTGGCGGTGGTGGCAAGTTTGGTGAAAACCGGTGAGGTGGAAATTGGCCGGGTAGGGTATTTGATTGTGGGTGCTGCCGTTTTTCTGGTGGGTTCGGTGCTGGTGGGACGGCTGCTCAGCCCGTGGTTTGTGGGGCTGGTGAACAATATGAAGACCCGCGGCAGTTTGTTGCTGATGTCGTTGCTCCTGATGCTGGTCTTGGCGGTGATTGGGGCGGCCATCCAGTTGGAGGCGATTTTGGGGGCGTTTACGGCGGGGTTGATTCTTTCGGAAACGGACAAACAGCAGGATTTGGAAGAACAGGTGATGCCCTTGGCGGACTTTTTCGTGCCGATTTTCTTTGTCTGTGTCGGGGCGAAAACGGATTTCAGCGTGTTTAACCCGGCGATCCCGGCCAATCGGGAAGGACTGGTGCTGGCGGGTTTTTTGGTGCTGGTGGCCATGGTGGGTAAGGTAGCCAGTGGGCTGGGGGTTGGTTGGGGCGGCGAAAAACTCAACCGGTTGGCAGTCGGGGTGGGGATGATCCCGCGTGGGGAGGTAGGGCTGGTGTTTGCGGCGGCGGGCGCCAGCAGTGGTGCGTTGAACGAAGCCCTGGATGCGGGGATTGTGGTGATGGTGATTTTGACCACCTTCTTGGCGCCGCCCCTGTTGCGGTTGGTGTTTCCCAGCCGCAGTGCTGCCCCCGTGCTGACGCCCGACCCCCATGGCTGACCCGGCGCCTTTATCCGAGTACGACCGTTTGCAAACCTGGTTGGTGCGGGTCACGCTCCTACTTAGCGGCGGGGCGTTTGTCCTGTGTGGGTGGGTGTATGGCCTAACCGTGGCCGTGAGCTATCTGCTGGGGGCGCTGGTGGGCTTGCTCTATCTGCAGTTGCTGGCGCGCAGTGTGCGGCGGCTGGGGCAGGAGCGCCGCAACCCGTTTGGGTCTGCCCGGTTGTTGCTGGTGGTGGCGCTATTTATCCTGGTGGTGCGCTGGCCGAGTCTGCGCCTCCTGCCTGCTATCTTGGGTTTTTTGACCTATAAACTCACCATCTTGCTGTACACACTCCATACGGTGTTAGCGGGAGGAGGAGAGCGCCCAACTGGGGGAACTGCCCTGAAGGACCAACCCCCGCAACCACCGGCTGATGAACCGCTCGCTCCAACGGCGGACAACGTACTGGGCGAACTGGCGCGTCTCCGGGCGGAGCAGCATTTGGGAGAGGAGGGGTAAAAACCGGCGCGGTTCAAAGCCGGGCAAGCTCTGGAGGATGCGCCATAGGGAACCCAAATGCTCCCAACTGGCGGGGGGAGTAGGTGCCGGTTGACCGTTGGGCAAAAATTGCTGCCACATGCTCTGCCCCCACTGGTCCAAACCCAACGCCAATTCTTCGGCCAATTTTTCCCGGATGAAACGCCCCCGCTCCGAAAACAGGAAATCCCCCACCTGCACGATCACCTTTTCCAGGTCAAAGTCCTCGCTGTTGGCCGCATTTTTGAGCAAATTCTCCAGGCGATTCCAACGAAAAGTGCCGTCTTTGAAAAGCAAATCCCGCAGGGATTGGCGCAATTCGGGTGCCGGGTCGGTCAGCAAGCGTTTGGCTACGTAGGGATAGGCCACGCTCAACACCTTAAAGCTGGGGTCAATCGTGATGGCAATCCCTTCCAAGGTCACTAAAGAACGGATGATCAAGGCGTAGTAGGCAGGCACTTGGAAGGGGTATTCGTACATCAGGCGGGAGAGGCGGTCGGTGATGTTTTTGATATTCAGTTGGGACACGCTGGCGCCCAGCGCCCCCGCAGGCCCCAAAATTTCCGTAAACGCCTGATGCAAGGCCGGTTTAATGGGGGTCAAATCCGTCTCCGGCGTCAAAAATCCCAAATGCACGTAGTCCAATGCCAGAGCTTCGTAATCCCGGTTGACCATGTGGACAATGGCGGTGATCAACCCATAGCGTTGCTGGGGATTGACGTAGCTCATCATGCCGAAATCCAAATAGGCCAACCGCCCACCCGGCATCGCCAGCAAATTCCCCGGATGCGGGTCAGCATGGAAAAACCCATGTTCGAGCAATTGCCGCAGGGAACACTGCACCCCAATGGCCACCATGCGTTTGGTATCCAAACCCGCTGCCACCATTTTTTCCACATCGGTTAGTTTGATCCCGTTGATCCACTCCATGGTCAGTACCCGCCGCCGGGTCAAGTTCCAATAGATTTTCGGCACATAAATATCAGGAAGATGACCGTACAACTGGGCAAATTTCTCCGCATTTAACCCTTCCTGGGTGTAGTCCATTTCCTCGTACAAGCGGGTGGCAAATTCATCCAAAATCGCCACCAAATCGCTGCGAATCCGTTTGAACCGGCTTTTTACCCAGGCCATCAGGTGGCGCAGGATGTAAATGTCCAAACTGATCTGCTCCACCAGCCCTGGTCGTTGTACCTTCACCGCCACCTCTTCGCCGCTGGGGAGCCGCCCCTTATATACCTGCCCCAAACTGGCCGCCGCCACCGGCTGGGGCGACAATTCCGCAAAAATCTGCGCCGGCGGTTGCCCCAACTCCTCCTCGATAAACCGATAGGCCACCGCATTGGGAAAAGGCGGCAACTGGTCCTGCAACAGGGTCAACTCCTCCAAATAGACCGGCGGCACCAGGTCAGGCCGGGTGGACAAGGCCTGGCCAATTTTGATCGCCGCAGGCCCCAAATCCGTCAGCAACTGGCGAAATTCCCTAGCCCGCTGGGCCGCCCGCGCCTGGGATTGCCCCGTCAGCCGGTCGAGGACCAACCGCAGGAAAAAGCCCAACAACGGCCAAAGAATCGCTATGGCCCGCCCCCACACCCGCAGCCTTTGGGCATCGTACACCTGGGCAATCGCCACCGGGTCATACTGCTGGCCCCGTGCCACCCCCGTTCCCGGTAGTAACGCCGTTTCCATCCCCCGCTCCCCCATTTGTAACGGATTGTAACAATCATAGCCCCTGCGCTGCCCACCTGGGCCGCCGATTTCGGGATGCTAGCGGTGAAATTGCCCGCTAACGGTACAATAAAACCCGTTACCGCGCAGCAGGTGCTATGATTTCCAGCAACGATTTTCGTCCCGGCGTCACCATCGAACTGGATGGGAGTATTTGGCGGGTAGTGGAATTTTTGCACGTCAAACCCGGGAAAGGTTCGGCCTTTGTGCGTACCAAACTCAAGAATGTCCAGACGGGGGCCTCCCTAGAGCGCACCTTCCGGGCCGGGGAAATGGTGCCCCAGGCGATTTTAGAAAAACGCACCATGCAACACACCTACAAAGACGGGGAGCAATACGTCTTTATGGACATGGAATCCTACGAGGAGCGCCGCTGTTCGCCCCAGGAAGTCGGCGACCGTGCTAAATACCTCAAAGAGGGCATGGAGGTCAACATCGTCACCTGGAACGACCAAATTTTAGAAATTGAACTGCCCAATACCGTGGTGCTTACGGTGGTGGAAACCGACCCCGGCGTGCGGGGGGATACGGCCACCGGTGGCACAAAACCCGCTGTTTTGGAAACAGGGGCACAGATTCAAGTACCCTTATTTATCAACGCCGGTGAACGCATCCGGGTAGATACCCGCACCGACAGTTACCTGGGACGGGAATAACCGTGGAATTGACCTTCCAACAACTCCAGGAATTGCTCCTGACCCTGCAACAGACCAACATCACCAGCTTTCGGCTCAAAAGCGAGGCCTTTGAACTCACCTTAGAACAGGCCAAAGGGCCGGTGGGACCGGGGGTTGCGCCGGCGGTCGCACCGGTAGTACCCCCAGGGGAAAAACCGCCCCCCGAACCCAAAGACCCCAAAAAAGGGGTGGACGTGACCGCCATGATGGTGGGTACATTTTATGCCGCGCCGGCGCCGGGAGAACCTCCTTTTGTGCGCGTGGGCGACCGGGTGCAGGCGGGGCAAACCCTAGGCATTGTCGAAGCCATGAAAACCATGAATGAAGTGGAAGCCCCCGTCAGCGGGGAAATTCTGGAAATCCTGGTCGAAAACGGCCAACCCATCGAATTTGGGCAGGTGTTGATGCGGCTCAACCCGGAATAACTCCCCAGCAGACCGCCCCCACGTAGTTCTGCCCCAGGCTAAACCCCTCCCACTGCGCCTGCCAGCCCCCCGGCAACCCCATCGCCCCCGGCTGCGACGTATCCAACTCCCGCAAACGCCCCAACAGCCCCCGCAACCCCGTCCCCAGGGCCTTGGCGTAGGCTTCCTTGGCCACCCACAACTGCAAAAACCCCCGTTCCCCCAGCCCCCCGGTTTGCCAATGCTGCCGTTCTGCGGGCGTCGCATAGCGGGCCACCAACCGCTCCAGACGGGGCAAAGGGCGCACCTGCTCCACATCCACCCCCACCGCCATCCCCTCCCCCAGCGCACACACCCACACCCCGCCGCTGTGTGACACATTAAAGTGCAGCCGATGACCGGGCAGCGACCACTTGCCCCCCGCCTGCCTGACCAGGGGAACCGCCGCCGGCGCCATCCCCAACCCATGCCCCAACCACACCCGCAACAACCCCCGGCTAAGCAGCAATTCCTGTCGCCGCGCCTCGGCCGACACCCGCTGCATGTCCTGCCAATCCTCCGCCCCCAGACAGCCCGCCAGCTGGGGCCAACCCTCTCTGGGCACCGCCGCAATATCCACGTAATACAGACGCACCTCCTGGCAGGCCAGAGCCAGCGGCTGGAATAGAGAGAACAGCTCAGCGCCGGCCACCCCTGCCCCCTATTGATTCATCTTTTCCAAAACCGCCACCGAAGAAGGCGACGACCGGGAGAGGTAATTAAAAATCCAGAACTTAATCGCCGCGTCCAGAATCACCGGCACCGTCGCAATAAACGTGTAAATCGCCGACCGATTGGGCGTAATCCCAAAATGGTGCGACAGCGTTTCCAGCAGCACCTCCCACCCCTCCACCGAGTGAAACCCCACAAACAAATCCGTCACCAGAATAAAAATAAATACTTTGGTCGGGTCATTCAGACTGCGGAAGAATCGGTCAATAAACCCCCACAAAATCGGAAATTGCCCCCGTCCCAGACGCGCCACCACCAAAAAGGCCAATAACCCACTCAAATCCGCCAACAAATTGGCCAACCCATCCACTGCCCGATAGGCATGCTTGCGAAAAATTTCCAACGCCTTTTCCTGGAGCGTTTCCTCCCGTTTGGTAGAAAATTCCGGGTTAAGGCCAAGCAGATGGGTAAATTCCATCAATTCCTTATACCGCACGAATTCTTCAATCGCCTCCTGGCGAATCTCCCCCCGCAAAAAAGGCCGGGCATGCTCCGGATTCACACTGACAAACCGGTCTAGTAGTGGCGTGAAAATGATATTTTTGGTGAGAATTTGGGTGAGCAAGGGCACGGTCAAGAGAACCACCAAAAAACGAATCGCCGTGCGCCCCTGTTGCCGGAACAAACGGATTTCTTGCACCACTTGTTCCTCATAGCCCGGTTGCAATTCCCGGCTAATTTCCAACACGGTTGCCATAAAGGAACCACTGTCCTGGTTGGCCCGGCGAGAGGCTGCGGTTTGGCTGGTCGGCACCCCCTCGTGGGACGAAATACTGGCGGATGGTTGGGCCTGCTGACGATAGGGGCTGACTCTCTGTTCAATAAAGGCCAATTTCTGCAAAATCTGCTGTTCTTCTTCCCAGGGTAATTCGCTGTAATCTGCCAAAAAATTCAACGCCCGAAACTGCACCATATGCAGGCGAATGGTGAGCAATTGACGGTCTAAAATTCCCTGCAAATAACGGGCTTTGGCCGGGTCATTGGGAAATTGCAAAGGCAGCGGGTGACCGTAACGTTCCTCCAATGTTTTGAGCCGCTGGGCTGCCCGATAGGCCCGCTCCAGATGATGGAGTGCGCGGCGCAGTAACCAACCCTGCCAGCCGCCAGGCTGCTTTTGCGCAGTAGTTGCCATGCTCAAGAAACTGCATATCGCCCTGATGGTGCCGCTATTTTAACGCAGTATTCCCGCGGTTAACCACAGGCCCATTGGCCATGAAACCCCAAGGGAACAAGGTGCGGCAAACGCAATTGACAACAGGGGCCATCTGTAAATTGGGAAGCCGGAAAAATCCACAGTTCGCTTTGCGCCTCATGACTGTTAAAAATTAAATTCATATTAAATTCATCAATGTATCAAATCATCCCCAGCGGGAGCAGTTTCCAGCCGTCACCCATCCACGCCACTGTCCCAGCCTAACAAAACGTTGTGTTGCCCGGACCCACAAGAATAAAGCAATTTTCCAGAACCATTTCCAACGCCGGCCCTAGGACAATCTGCAGCCATGGGGCAAGAAAAACAAGAAAAATAGGTGCAAACTTTAGATACCAGAGCGCTTTTTGCCGGGTGACGATACTCCATCGCTGCACTGTTGCCCATATGATGCTTGACTACTCAGGATCGCTAATTTTTTTTGCGCGCAATTCCGGGGCTATCTCCTTGACACATCATGTCCACCATAGGGTTGGGGTTGCGGAACCCCCCCACTCCCAGCCCTGGTAATATAAAGTTTTTCTAAGTGTTGCGGCCAATATCTAACAATTCATAACAGTTTATCACCAGAGCAAACCTAGCCTTTAGAATTTTTAGTGCAGCACTGTTTTGGGTAATTTGCTATGACTGCCGCACCGACTGTGATTATCACCGGCACATCGTCTGGGGTGGGATTGTATGCTACGAAAGCCCTGATCAAGCGGGGGTGGTTTGTCGTCTGTGCCTGCCGGGATCACGCCAAAATGACCCAGGCCGCCCAAGCGTTGCATCTGAATCCAGAGCAGTACACCATCTTGCATTTAGACCTAGCTTCGCTGCAAAGTGTGCGCCAATTTGTCCAAGAATTCCGCAATTTACACCGTCCCTTGCGGGCGTTGGTCTGCAATGCTGCGGTGTATATGCCCCTGCTCAAAGAACCCTTGCGCAGTGCCGACGGTTACGAGTTGAGTGTGGCGACCAACCATTTGGGGCATTTTCTTTTGTCCTTACTTTTGCTGGACGATTTACGCAACAGTCCCGAACCGGACCGGCGGTTGGTGGTGCTCGGCACCGTCACGGCCAATTCGGCAGAATTCGGGGGCAGAATTCCCATTCCCGCACCGGCGGATTTGGGGGATTTGGCGGGGTTGGAGGCGGGCTTCAAAGCCCCGATTGCCATGATTGACGGCAAACGGTTCAAACCAGGCAAAGCCTACAAAGACAGCAAGTTGTGCAATATGATCATGGTGCGGGAGTTGCATCGGCGTTATCACGACAGCACTGGCATTGTCTTTAGTTCCCTGTACCCTGGGTGTGTGGCCGATACGCCGCTATTTCGCCACAGTCATCCCCTATTTCAAAAAATATTTCCCTGGTTCCAGAAATACATTACCGGTGGGTACGTCTCGCAGGAATTGGCCGGAGAACGGGTAGCGCAGGTGGTGGCCGATCCCGCTTTTCGCGAATCCGGGGTGCACTGGAGTTGGGGCAATCGGCAGCGCAAAGACGGCAAGCCGTTTATCCAAAAGCTATCGGCCCAGGCGACGGACCAAAAACGGGCGGAACGGCTCTGGGATTTGAGCGCCCGGTTGGTGGGGTTAACCTAGGGGCGGCAAATCCTTGTACTCAAGGATCAGGGTTTCCTGGTGGTGGATGTCCTTGGGCTGGGGGGGGTTGCTTGGCGGCGTCTGGGGCGGGACGGAGGTCTGTTCCCAGCCGATGACCAGGGTTTCTTCCGGGGGCTTCCGGGGCCGGCGTTGGTTGGGAGAGGCCGCAGGTTGGGGTGGCGTGGTTAGCTGGCGGTGCGGGATAATCACATTTTTCATCCAATACTCAATTGTCTGTCGCTGGAGCCACCCATGCGCCACAATAATATCGCCGAACCTTTTTCCGGTGCGTCGTTGTTCTGCCAGCGCTAAATCCACCTGGGACTGCTCTAGCAAACCCGCTTCCACAAGGTATTCGCCGATCGGTTTACCCATACCTGTACGTGCGCGTTCATCACTAGTTTCAGTATAATCACTGACACTGGCTGCCACAACGGAAACCGGGGCGGAAATTGATGAATTTTCGTACCACCCCGGAACGGTCAAGTTCTTCTGTATCTTTGCGTTAAGATTTGATGAATTATTTTGCCGAACATGGCTGTTGGCGCTGAATCGGCGGGAAGCCCCGCATCTGTGTTCCGTAGGTGGCGTAGGCCATAGTGTGTTGACTGCAAAGTCGGGATGAAAGCTGTTCGTGCGACTATTGGTGAAGCGTGAAGTTCGTACGCTATCTGATGAGTTGTGTTTACTCAACAAAGAGGAGGGTCGGGAGGCGTTCACGACCATGTACGGAGCAAGCAATTGATAAGGCCATCTTCCAGGTGGCGGAGTCTTTGCCAACGGGGGGGAGCAATAGGTTGGACCAGTACAGTGTACATCCCCAGGCGATTGCCCGCAAGGATGTCGGTCAGGCGTCGGTCACCGATCAGGGCGGTTTGCTCTGGGAGGAGGTTCATCCCCTGCAGGGCCTGGCGGAGTTTGCGGCGGGAGGGCTTGCCTGCGCCACAGATGTAGGGGCAGTCCAATTGGGCGGCAATGTCCCCAATCCGGGATACCAGCAGGTTATTGCTCACCAGCCAGACGGGGCCGAGGGTTTTGAGCTGGTTGATCCAGGCGATGACCGCCGGCGAGATGGTCTGTTCGTGGGCCGGAACCAGGGTATCGTCCACATCCAACACAATACCCCGCACTGCTTGGGCTTGCAGTACCGTGACATCCAAATCCGTCACCGGGCCAGGGTGGTCAAGACAGGGGCGCAACAGGTCAAGCCAGGGCATGGCCATATCCCTTGCTAAACTATAGGCGAACCGAGTGTGAGGATAACACTATGCTGTCGTCACTTGTGGCTCGCTCATCCCCGGTTCCTGCCCCCGGCCCTCGGAGTACGTTGGTGCAGAGTTTTGCCTATGCCGGCCAGGGCTTGCACTATGCTTGGATGAGCCAACGGAATTTCCGCATTCATCTGGGTATGGCTACGGTGGCGTTGGTCTGGAGTGCGGGTGTGCATTTGCCCCTGGCCCAAACCGCCGTAATTGTCTTGACCATTGGGCTGGTGTTGGCGCTGGAATTGGTCAATACGGCGCTGGAAGCGGTTGTGGATTTGACGGTCGGGCAGACGTACCATGAGCTGGCGCGCATCGCCAAGGACTGCGCCGCCGCTGCCGTGCTGGTGACTGCCTTGGCGGCGGTGGGGGTAGCCGGGTTATTGCTCGTCCCGGCGTCGCTGGTCTGTTGGGGGCAGGGCTAATCGGCAGGCATCAAGCGCCATTGCCACCAGAGCAATCCCCCTGCAACGGCCACTTTGAGCAGTTCCAGGCCAAAGTAACCGCCATGCAAAAGGTTCATCGTGGCCGGAACCGTGGGGGTCTGCATTTCTTGCTCCAACCAATCGAGGGGGAGGCTGGTCGCGCCCATCCAAGGGGTCAGGACATAGGTATAAATCAGGACAATCCCCACCAACACACCGGCCAACAGTAGCCCCGGCCAGTACCGCTGGGGTTGCGCCAGGGTTTGCGCCAGGACACTGGTCATGACCAAGGCCGCACAGAGCAACTCCGCATGGTTGAACCAACTAAACAGGAGATAACCAACGCTGGCAAAACCCGGCTGGTGCATTAGGCCACCCCAGTACAGCCCAGGCATGACCAGTACATCCAGCACCAACGTCGCGCCCAGCCAAAACATCAAGGTCAAACTCACCACCAGCGGCCAGTAGTTCGGGGAGGTAAACAGACGTGGAGTCATGGAAAATCAGGACCATCCCAGCTAGAGATCACTTTTATTCTCAGGCGTCCATCCGGGTTTGCCTAGATTTTGTAAAGCCCCCGTCGTTAAAATTACCCCTTGTTCACAGTGTTTTGAATTTTTAATACTTTCTTCAACTTTATTTGAGCGGTGGGCGTCCCGCACCGACCAGGTTCACCCGCTGGCGGCTTAAGATAGATTTAAGATAGATAAAGTGGTCATGATGAAGACATGGGGGAGAAAAGACGATGACCGAACCGAAACCGATCAGTCCCAGTCCGCAGCCGGTGGGCACGTTATCGCCTGCGCCGGAACCGGCAGGGGCCTTAGTCAAACCCACAAAGTTGGTGATGGGGCGACCGGTAGCCTCCAATCAGATTGATCCTCCGGTGGCCGATTTAATGGGTTATTTAGACTAGGCGGTCCATGCCGTACACCACCTGCGAGTTGATCCAGATTCTGGAGCAGGAGTTGCAGGCCAATTGGCGGGGGCAGCGTTGGCTGCCTTCAGTGCGGGAGCGGGTGGGGCACGCGGTGATTGCCTTGGCGATTCCCCCGGAACGGTTGAGCATGGTGTTTGCGTTTGAGGATTTCCGGGCGCAGGTGCATGAATACCAGCGTACCCAGGGGGTTTCTGGGATTATTTGGCGTACCTGTCGGTTTCGCGGGGGAGAATTGGCGGTGCCGGAAGTCCACAGCCAGTTGTGTGCGATTGCGGGGGACAAGGAGCGGTTGATGGCCGCCAAAGAGGCGGTACGGGATTTTTGGTGGCGCTATACCCAAGGGTTGAACTATTGGTGGGTGTATCCAGATACCCGTCCGGTCACGCCTGCGGAATTGACCCAAGCATTAGAGCGCGCGGAATGGTTGGAACTGGATGCCACCCGCACAGAACTGTATTTGGGGTTGTGTTGGGGTGACCCAAAGGAGTACCGCTATCAGTGGGCACGGCCTGCTTCTGGGTGCGACCGGGTGGTGGCGGCCCAGGCCTTACCCCAGGCCATCAAGGTTTAGGTGCTAAAGGGCGCTTTGGGAAGGGTTAGTCTCTGGTCAGGGATTTATTGAACCAGACTGAGAATATCGTATAAGCATGGTCAGATATGTAAAACCCGGAGAAGCGGCATTTTTTCTTGAGAAATATATTCCGCACTTCAAGGATACCTTTGCATAGGTTCAAAGCAGGCGTGTGGCACTCTGCAACAGAAGTTCATAAATTCACGTCCGGCAAAAGGCCTAATGAGAATATTTCTTTGTTATGTAGCAATTTCAGACCAGTTTACGACATTCGTCTTTACCTGCAAACCCTGTCCGAGAAGGGGATACGGTGATGACCAATGCCTCAAAGTGTGGCATTTTCTTGTGAAACGAGAAGGCAGCGCCTCAGTGAGCATGCGTATCATGAGATGCACATTTTGGCATAAACCCTCAAAATCTTAAGATGGAACAGGGTTCAATCATACTAACGGTTTACCATAATCTACTGACCTGTTGGTTTTCCCCCTTACGCAAAGGGTCGAAAAGTTCCGCAAGTGTCCCTAAAAAAAATAGGTAGGGGTCATTTTCAATAGGTGTAAACTACCTCTGACTAAAGTCGGAGGCTTCTCGTAGCCTTGCAGTTATAGTCATTTCAAACAAGTTTGCGACATGCGCCTTTACCTGAAAACCCTGTCCTGGAAGGGGATACAGTGATGACCAGTGCCTCAAAGTGTTGCATTTTCCTGTGAAACGACTATACTCAACGGGACACCGGAGCAG